>CAIMWN010000265.1 GCA_903845155.1 Oligoflexia bacterium | reverse complement strand
CAATCCTTGGCGACCGCAGAGAAATATTATCATATTGGCCGAGGCCAATTGATCGATGTACTGCAAATTAAGGCTCAAATCGCGCTCGTTTATCCACAAATTGAAACTACAGATAATCAAATGAAAGCGGCCGTTTCCCAACTATCTACTTTGATGCACGAAGATCAAGCCAACAGCCTGAAACTCATTGGATCACTCAACGTCATTGGTACTGATGCAGTAAAAGCCCTGCTTCCACAAAGAAAAACACTTCCTGAAATCACCAGAGGTGAAACACAAATCAGTCAATTCGAAGATAAAAAAGACGTCACACTCTCCAGCTACTGGCCAAATTTAAGCTTGCAAGGAACCTTCGGACAAACAGCAAACAAAAAATCAGAACTTTTTGACGAGTACTCAACCGCTTGGACCGTGGGACTTTACTTAACCGTTCCTATCTTCAACGGTCTTGCTTCCATTAATGAACGGCACGCTTTGCTATCTCAAGCAATGCAACTTGATTTCACTCAAAAGAAATTGCTCGACACTCTCTCTTACAATCAAACTCAAGCTGAGCGGGATTTGGACACTGCGGACATCGTATTAAAAGGATCTAAGCAAGCGAGTAATTTCGCAAATGATTCACTCAAAGAAGCTTTGCGTGATTATCGCTTACAGACCATCAACTATTTGCAGTTTCTTACTTCGGAAACGTCTAGCTTATCGGCAAAATTGGCCCTCATTCAAGCAAAGGGCAACTACATCACCGCTCTTGCAAAATATTGCCAGGCAACGGGCATTCCGATTGCTCCCTTGGTCGACCTGTTAGAATCAAAAAAGAATGTTAAAGAAGACATTTAGTAAAAATAACTGATCGCAAAGGGTCTAAAAACCATTCCGGTTGTACCAGTGGAAACAACACCCAATGAAGGCCGCAAACTAAAATTGCCACCAATGGGGAATCGTTTGCCCACAATAAAATAGAATCCCACGCCATTGGGGTTTTCAGTTGAAGTGTCTGGAATATCAGTGGATCCAGCTTTGATCGCTAATCCGAAGGCCAAGAAAAAGGAATCGCCCGTACCACTTCCAAAATTAGCAGTCGGCCCCAACATCACCTCTAAATTACTAGTGTCACCGCCCCGAAACGCAATTTTCTGATACGTGATTTCACCCCCCAACTGCAACCAATTCCAACCAGGTAGTGGCTTGAAATCAAGACCTGGCGCGAGATCATATTGGGTTGAAGAGTTACTGAGACCAATAAAACCCGCGCTCATATGAAATTCATATTTAGTATTGGCGCCTGTTGCCCCTTTTGAACCCGAATCAGACTGAGCTAACGCAGATAGGCCC
Organism: Oligoflexia bacterium; assembly: GCA_903845155.1. Classification (GTDB taxonomy): domain Bacteria; phylum Bdellovibrionota; class UBA1018; order UBA1018; family CAIMNF01; genus CAIMNF01. The sequence goes on along the minus strand of CAIMWN010000265.1, from coordinate 9,961 downwards.
ATAAATCCAGATGCAAGTAAGGTCAAAAACAATAGTGCTCTGATACGATTGGTCTCGAATTTGGCCATACTCTTAAAGTATGGCATCACTTGATTTTAAGAGTCAATCCCTGAGATCCGGGTGATTTCGTGAAGCTGTTGAGTCAGAGCCACAACGTGAGCTCCCTGCTCGCCTTCCCGTTGATACTTCTCCTTCATCTTAATAGAAAAAAGTTTAAGTTCCTCTTTTAAAAGCGGAAAGTCTTGGGTGGAAATATTAAAGAGGATTGCTTCAGCACTATTCTCATTGCGATCATGATGATCCATTTCATTAAACGCTTTTTGAGTCAGTTGTTTTTTATACTTCTTGAACGCAGAAGTCTGCACGCCTTCTTGACTGAGCACTACTCCAGGAATCGCTTGATGAAAATGACCCTTGGGGCTTTTTACAATTAAGCTTAATTCCGAAAGACGACTGATCGCAGTCAACACTTCTTCTGCACGTAAATTTAATACACGAGTTAAGAATGAAGCTTCGCCTTCCATTTCGCAAAACTCATCATAACGATTTAATTTCATTACTTGAAGAATTGCGAAATGATGCCACTCCGAAAACACATGAAACGCCTGCTCGTGACTCATGAGCATATGCTTCTTGGTATCGAGTTCGAGTAAATTATGTTTCGCTGCTGCGCGGGCAGAATGTGAGCGGGCATAAGTGAGCTCCACTTGATTTAAGAAAACTTCCTTTTCAAGTGCGGTTAAATTCAAACTTTCGGCAATCAATTGCGCACGAGTACGCGAAAGACCGCGCTTACCTGCCAGCACGAGCGAAAGTTGGCTCGGAGAAAGCTTTAGGTCTTTGGCGAAAGCCCGCATGGAATAATGTTCATTGGTGCTCAAGCGAAGTTGAAACTGCGCTTGCAGCAACTGCTGTATTGTATGATTTTGCATGGGCACATAATACACAATTACTATGTAATCATCAAGCTAATCATTCTAAGTACTGAAGATTCTTTTTAGAATATTCTCATACTTACAACTCAGGTGGTTGAAACGTCCTTTAAGACGTCTACCAGCCTAAGATATAAGAGAACATGAGCGGCGCTACTATGGTCGCATCAGATTCAACGATGAATTTCGGAGTATCCACGCCCAATTTTGCCCATGTGATTTTCTCATTGGGTACGGCGCCAGAATAAGATCCGTAGCTGGTGGTAGAATCACTGATTTGGCAGAAGTAACTCCACAGCTTTGGATTACGATTCAGATCTTTCTCTAGCATTGGAACCACACAAATTGGGAAATCGCCGGCGATTCCACCGCCAATTTGAAAAAATCCCAAACTTGCTTTACCACTGGTCGTTTCAGTGTACCAGTCAGCAAGATACATCATGTATTCAATGCCTGTTTTTACGGTGTGCACGTTCTTCACTCGCTTTTCAACGCAATAAGCTGCGTACATATTTCCTAAAGTAGAATCCTCCCAACCTGGAACAATGATGGGAAGGTTCTTTTCAGCAGCCGCAAGCATCCAACTGTTTTTAGGGTCAATTTGATAGTGCTCTTTAAATTTTCCTTTTTTTAGTGCCCGATAAAAATACTCGTGTGGAAAACAGCGTTCATTCTTACTCTCCGCTTCTAACCATTCTTCTTCCATAATGCGCCAGATTTTTCTCATGGCTTCTTCTTCAGGAATACAAGTATCGGTAACACGGTTCAAGTTGCGTTTTAAGAGTTCATGCTCCTGCTCTGGCGTAAGATCACGATAATTTGGAATGCGGACATAGTGATCGTGCGCGACTAAATTGTAAATATCCTCTTCAAGGTTGGCACCCGTACAGGAAATTCCGTGCACCTTATCTTGGCGAATCATTTCTGCAAGTGAAAGACCAAGCTCCGCAGTACTCATGGCACCTGCAAGAGTTACAAACATTTTGTTCCCTTGCTCAAGATGCGTCTTGTATGCCTTCGCAGCATCCATCATTGCTGCTGCATTGAAGTGGCGATAGTGGTGGTCCATGAATTTGGAAATGGGTGAAGTGTTGCTCATCTCTAGTCCTTTACTTTGATTGGGGTTAATAATTAATAATTCTAAGATTTAGTTCGATCAGTAAAAAATTTAAAAATTTCGATCGGAAATGGAAGAATTGTCGTGGTCGCCCGCTCTGTAGACATTTCCTGGATTGTTTGCAGGTAGCGGAGTTGAAGAGACATGGGTTGGGTCTCCATAATTTTAGCAGCTTCGGTAAGCTTGAGGGACGCTTCAAATTCGCCTTCTGCGGCAATCACCTTGGCGCGACGCTCGCGTTCCGCTTCAGCTTGTTTCGCCATTGCTCTTTGCATTTCAATCGGAAGATCGACCTGCTTCACTTCAACGTTAGAAACTTTCACACCCCAGGGATGGGTTTGGGCATCGAGAATTTCTTGCAAGCGATGATTAATGGTATCACGAGACGATAAGAGTGCATCGAGATCTACTTGTCCCACTACCGACCGAAGCGTAGTTTGAGCGAGTTTTGAAGTCGCCATTAAATAGTTTTCGACATCGACCACTGCCTGGACTGGATCTACCACTTTAAAATAGATGACGGCGTTCACTTTAATCGTGACGTTATCTTTACTAATAATGTCTTGAGGAGGGACATCGAGGGTAACCGTTCGAAGGTCCACTCGAACCATTTTATCAATAACCGGTATTAAAATCATGAGGCCCGGCCCCTTGGCACCTTGAACTCGTCCGAGACGGAAAACCACCCCCCGCTCGTACTCGTTGAGTACCCGAACACTGGTAGCAAAAAATACGACGACCAGAATCAGTAAAAATAACATTTCCATGGGATTCTTGTACCTTCTTTTTTCACTGTTTAAAATCATTATCGATGATTTTTTTTGCGGATTTCAGATCTTCCCAAGCATCCTTTTTCAAAGCTTGGTTCCGAATCAAGTAAGAAGGATGAAAAGTAGCAACGAGCTTGGTGCCATGAATAGCATGAACTCGTCCACGCAGCTTTCCGAGAGGCTCTGCGGTTTTGAGCAGTGTTTGCGAGGCGGTAGTTCCCAGGGCAATAATCACCTGAGGGCTGAGAATCCGGATTTGTGCGGCTAAAATAGGGGCGCAGTTGGCGATTTCTTCAAGAGTAGGTTTGCGGTTTTCAGGGGGACTACACTTTACAGCATTCAAAAGGTAAACGGCACTTCGCTTGAGACCCATCGCCTCAATCATTTTATCAAGAAGCACGCCACCAGGACCAACAAAGGGTCTGCCAGCCGCATCTTCATGGGCACCAGGCGCTTCACCCACAAATAGAATTTCAGGCTTTGGATTTCCTTCACCAAAAACAATCTGAGTGCGGCTTTCGCAAAGCGCACAACGCGTGCATCCTTCGACTACGTTTTGAACGTCAGCCAATGACGAGGACAAAGACAAATCGAGAGGGCTCAATTTCTGAGCCCCCTCATTTAAATTTTTCTTAGCTTGGGCAGTTTTTCCGTTTTTGGAAGTAACTGCCATTGCAAAACTAGTCTCAGGCACAAACCCTTTTAGACGCGCCGCATTTACTTTTGACATCGTCCATAGTTCTACTTCATTACTGCAGACGATGCAAAACTTGTCTTGCGTCTAGTCCGCATTCAGGACAAGAGGCCTTCTCCTGCGTTGTGTTACGACTAAAATCGGTAGTGTAATTAAAGTGGAGACGGCCACCACACAAATTACAATGAGAATACCGCTGAACTACGCGCTCAGAGGTCCCTACCATGGGTGAAATACTGGGGACTGGACCTTGTTCGATACTGCTTTCTACGGCTGATTCTAATGCAAGTTCTTCCTCAATGCTTATTTCATCAAATTTACTCATGTAATTGGACCCTCCTTGGTGTCTGAATACCCTTTCGGAGCTCAATCCCATTCCCTCAACGGGAAATGATTACCCAGTGGCAGCGAGAGTCAATATTAAACACAATTAGTTTACTAAGTAACTATTCAATATCAATAAGAAAAATGGTGAATTACCTCCACCAAATCTCCATTTTTTATTATTTATTAAATGAATTTTGTTTACAATTAAATGTAAAACTGCTAATTTCGCGCGGGATGGAAAATATAAATATGCTACACACGTTCTTTAAGGCTTTGACCTTTCTTCTCTTTAGCTTGAGCTCCTTGCTTCCAATGGGCGCACTTGCACAAACAACCACAAAGGCTAAGCTACAGCTCGCTATTACGGTAGATGATCTACCGGATCACGGTGAACTCCCTGCTGGTTGGACCTATGAAGAGCTCAGTGCAAAATTCTTAGCCGCGTTTAAAGCGCATCACCTCACCGGTGTTTATGGTTTTGTGAACTCGCATGTGATCAACGAAGATAAACCTGAACTCTTGCACATCCTTGAAGAATGGCACGCCGCCGGTCAAAAGTTAGGCAATCACACTTACTCCCATATGGACTTTAATTCCTCGTCCCTTAAAGATTTTGAAACCGATATATTAAAAAATGAAGTCATTTTGAGCAAACTTGCCCCACCAGAGGAGTTCAAGTATCTTCGTTTTCCTTTTCTAAGTGAGGGAAAAACCTTACAAAACTTTAGAGATCTTCGAAGCTTCCTCAAGGAACACGAATACAAGGTCGCTCCCATTACTGCTGATTTTCATGACTGGCGCTGGAATGACGCCTTTCCACGCTGTGTGAAACATAATCGCAAAGCAGAGATTGCACAGCTCAAAGTAAAGTTTATTGAGAAAGCGCTAAAAGCCCTCGTGGATGCCGAAAAGGAGATGACTGGACTATTCGCTCGCCCAGTAAAACATATTCAATTGCTTCACTTCGGAGCCTTCGACGCGATGATGATGGATGAACTCCTCACGGCATACGAAAAAGCAGGCGTAGAGTTTATTTCCCTCGATGAAGCGCTCCAAGATCCGATCTTTAATGAAAGCAGCCCCCCGACTCCCGATACTTTACGTGATATGACAGAAAAAGAATTGGGCTCTATTGAACACGGGAAAACTGAGCAAAGAATTGATACGGATGAATTGGCTGAAGAGAAAGAATTTGATTCATATTGCAAGCCAAGCCTAAGCAAATTATTTTCGACAAAAGTAAAAACCTAAGTGCAGGTTACTCTTCGTAACCATCTAGCTCTTCCATGGTCCTTCCATCAGGAAAAGCGGTTTCATACTTCACAGGATTCAAGCTCGGATCGACCGCCACGCGGTAATCAAATACGAAGCAATCCCCTTTGTAATGAGCTCCGCCCACATCCTCGAAATACTTTAAAATCCCACCTTCAATTTGGTATACGTCCAACCCAAGATCACCGGCATAGGCAGTGGCCTTCTCGCAGCGAATTCCGCCGGTGCAAAACATCACCACTTTCTTACCTTCGAGATCTTTTTTATTGGCTTGAAGTGCCTCTGGAAAATCACGAAAGTGCCTGAGATTCCAGTCCTGCGCGCCTTCGAAACTCCCTTTGATGGTTTCATATTTATTGCGAGTATCGACTAACACCACATTCGGGTCTTTAGCATCCAACCACTTCTTTAGCTCTTCTGGCTTGAGATGCTTACCCGTTTTTATTGCCGGATTCACTTCAATCTCCCCATCACGCCCAAAGGGTATGAGATATTTCTTGAGCTTAACCAAAGTGCGCTTAAACGGGATATGATCGCAAATGCTTTCTTTGGATTCTAAATTTTTGAATGCAGGCTTTGCGCGAAGGTAAGCCATGAATTCATGAATTTTCTCGGGTTCACCGACAATAGTAGAATTAATTCCTTCTTTTGCCAAAAGCACTGTTCCACGGATTCCAAGCTCAAGCATCTTTCGTTTCATTTCTTCACGAAGAGGCTCCAATTCAGATTCAATAAATTGTGGGTTGATAAAAAGGTAAAAAGCAGTAACTAGATAATTCATTTATTCGGTAATACCAAAACTGAGGCCGGAAGACGACCCCCATTTTGGCCGATTTTTTCGCTAGCCGCAGTCTCGCTCACGCTAATAGAAACCATGTGCTCCGTATTATCTTCAAGCTCAATGACTTGCTTACTGCCACAATTCCCTTTTAATGCCTGCATTAAATACTTGCCTGGAGGAGCCACTAAAGTGAAATGGCCACTTTCGTCCGACTGAGCCTCGACTTGAATATTAGCCGATTCAAAAAGACCCTGAAGTTTAATTTGATAATAGCCGTGCTCGCAGCCTTGTTCCATTTGCAAAAGTCCAGAAAGACGGGACGGTTTCGGAGTCTCGCCAGCAGCCTTCGTTCCTTGTACACGTGAAAACAGCGGCATTGAGCATGAAAATGCCGTAACCGTGAGGAGGACTGCGAAGGTTAAAAGACTAGATCGACTGGAAATGAAAGCCATTCTATAGGGCTTCTCGGAATGAACTTCACGGAACTAAAGGAAAAAAAAGAGAAACTTAACGCATCCGAGTCACCCAATGGATCATCTGAACCGCCAAATATTGATCAGAACCATCAGGATCGGTCACGTGATCTTCCTCAGACCACCACAATGGCGCCTCAGGATGAGGCCCACTAATATAAACACGCCCCTTTCCAGAGGGGGCACGAGCGGCAGCAACCGCTCCATCTTTATAAGTGGCCATAATTTCTGCGCTTGAATCTAGATCGTCTAGATAAGGGCCACCTTGAAAAAACACATACCGAATCTTTCCTTGCCAGGTGACCTTCTCGATCGAAAAATCTAAATCATCCCGTTCCGGGGCAGCGTCGTAGGGAAAGGTGTTTCCTGGGAAAATACCCAATCCTGGCGCTCCTGTTGAGCCAATAAGGGGGCTTGCGAGAAAAGCTCCTGCACAAAAACCAACATATCCGCCTCCATTTTGAATAAACTCATAAACACTTTCCCTAAGTTTAGGAGTCATGGCATCGTAAGCTTGTTTTGCATAGCCACCTGGCTGAATCCACACTTTTACATTTTTAAAAAGCTGCGCCACCTGCCGGGGTGTTGAAGTTTCATCGAGAACCTTAGGGCCCACAATCATCGGTATCAACCCTGCGGCTTTTGCAGCAAGTGCTGCGGATAAGGAACAATCTTCCTTACATGCCCCCTCACCATCGTAAATGAGTGCAACTGGTTTTGGATGGGCAGACGCCCCACTCGCAGTCATCATGAACGTGAACAAAAACGCGGCCATCCATCCCTGGATTAGTTTTGTAGGCATCATTAAAACAGTGTGAAGCAAATTCCCGACGAGTGGAATGCTCATTTTTTGACGCCTTTCGATTATTGATAAAGTAAGTGGCTCACCTGGCTAAAAATGGAATCAAACATCGGCTTCGTAAGCTTCCTGGTAAAAGTATTCTGCTGGCTTGGATGGTAAGACGCGAGTAAAAAAGTTCCATTATTCAGAACATATTGCATTCCGTGGCTAAATTTTGGCGCTATCTGATTATCGGTAACACTCTTTGGCAGAGCCCCCCACAAACCCTTTAATGCCACTTGGCCTAAAACTAATATCACTTTGATGTTTTTTAAAAAAGCCAATTCTTGCTGAAGGTTAGGCCTGCAATTCAGAATCTCCTCGGGCAAAAGTTTATTTTCTGGAGGAGCACAACGTGCGACTGCGGTGATGAAAACGTTCTTTATTTTGAGGTCATCGTCTGCGCGCAGACTCTCCTCTTTGTTAGAGAACCCAAATTCAAAAAGTGCTCGATATAACCACAAACCCGAGTTGTCTCCAGTAAACATTCTGCCCGTCCGGTTCGCACCATGGGCGGCGGGCGCAAGCCCCACAATCAATACTTTTGCCTTGGGGTCACCAAACCCTGGAATAGGTAAAGCAAAATAGGACTCATGTTCAAATTGCCTTCGCTTTTCTTTTGCAACCTTTAGGCAATGGGAACGTAAACGCGGGCAGCGCTCGCAGTGTTTGATTTCTTTTTCGAGTTCTTCAAAAGTACTAGGACCCTTATGATTTAATAAGGTCGGCTTTTTTTTCGCAACTGCCATTTAAATTTCTTTTTTCTCGCCTGGCTTTAGATCGCCAAGCTCGTATTCACCCATGCGTAAACGCTTCAATCTCGTCACGTTCAGTTTCATCGCGGAAAACATTCTACGAATAAAGCGATTTCGGCCTTCGCTCACTGTTACTAAATAGGTTCGCATCTGGGGAAATTTCACCTTTGATTCTTCTTCAGTCCTATCGATGATCTCATCAAATACCCCTACTCCGTCGTCGAGCTCAACGCCATCAAGAAGGTGCTCCATCATGCGGTCGGGTGTGTTTCCGGCAACATCGACTTCATATTCTTTTTTAATTCCGTAACGAGGATGGGTAAGATTGAGCAACAAATCTCCATCATGAGTCATCAGCAAAAGCCCCTCAGAATCAAAATCAAGCCTCCCTACTGGATTCAAACTCAGATCTTCTTTAAAATAATCCATCACGGTTGGACGACCCAGCTCATCATGCTTCGTCGTCACCACACCACGAGGCTTATAAAACAAGAATGTTTGCTTATTGAGTTTTAACTCCACTTTTACGCCATCTACCGTCAAAACATCATTGGAGGGATCGACGAGTTGGCCCATTTGAGTGAACACCACTCCATTCAATGCCACTCGCCCCTCCGTAATGGCGGTCTCTGCCTTACGGCGGCTCATGAGTCCGCTTTGAGCGATCAATTTGTGTGCGCGATCTTTTGTTTCAGGCATGCCGGAACAATAGCGCACTTTATTCAATTCGACAATTCTCTATGCTTTCGTTATGAATAGGCCATGGAATCGCTGGAAAACACTGAAATGAACGGTGAGACTTTTATTGAAAAAGATTTTTCTGCTCAAAACTTAAGTGGTCATTTTTATGAAGATTGCTCCTTCACCCGCTGTAATTTTAAAGGAGCAAGTCTAGCAAGAGCGCGTTTTGTCGACTGTACCTTTACTTCCTGTGATTTGAGTAACGTTCCACTCACCCATGCTCGGTTCAGGAAAGTCTCATTTCAAAGCTGTAAACTCTTGGGTTTACAATGGGTGCACCTCGATGATCTCATCCACCCTTCCTTCACCGAATGCAATCTGAGCTACAGCAATTTCACCGGACTGAAACTAAAAAAAAGTTTTTTTATAAAATGCACCTTAAGAGATGTCGATTTATCTCAGGCCGAATTAGCGGAATGTGATTTTCAAGGATCAGACTTCTTCAATGCAAAATTTCACGGCACCTCACTTTTAAAAGCCGACTTTCGTCAGGCAGTAAACTACTTAATCGATCCGACTGCAAACAAGGTTCAGGGTGCTCGGTTTTCATTACCGGAAGCGCAGGGGCTACTTTTGGGGCTCGGTGTGGTCATCGATTAAAGCCATACAGATACCCTTTGTCCCGCTCAACACTGAATTGAGTCGCGATTCGATTTCACCAGTCCAGCTCATCGCCTTCAAAATCATAAAATTTTCCGCTTTGAGCTACCTTCAGGTTTTGTATGAGACTCATCATTCCTTCTACCGATTGTTCAATCGTGGTCGGCGCGCCACTTCCACCCATATCTGTCCTCACCCAACCAGGGTGCAAAACCACAGCCGTAATTTTGGGGTGGTCAACAGAGAAACTTTTGGTGAACATATTGAGTGCGGCCTTTGACATTCGATAGGAATACGAACCTCCTGAAGTATTATCCGCAATGGAGCCCATGAGGCTCGAGATGGAAATCACTTTTGGATTTATTGCTTTTTGTAGTGCTGGCAAGCATGCTTGGGTAGTAAAGAATGCTGCGTAAGTGTTCACGCTGACTGCCTCCTGAAGAGCCGCGACCTTTATTTCGGAAAAAACATCCGACTCATCCGGCGATACGCCTGCATTATTGATCAAGAGATCGAGCGTCTCATTACCAAGTGCCGATTTTATTTTTTCGCATTCATTAGGCTCACTCACTCTGGCGTGGATCGGTATTAATTTATCAGGGTACTTGGCGAGCAAATCTGGTAAGGCATCCACATGCGTGGTCACGGCCCAAACCTT
>CAIMWN010000264.1 GCA_903845155.1 Oligoflexia bacterium | reverse complement strand
CCTAGCGAAGATAAAAAGAAGTTCAAGGGGTGATGCGTAACGCGTGCGCCCACCAGGGAAATGAAAATAGAGTTGGACAGTGGTTCCGCATACAGAGCAAGAGGCGCATGTGCCTTTCTGATGCGCCCCCATCGGATGTGGCGTTTCCAAAAATGCATAAATGATTGCTCGCCAATGACTTGAGCCACTGGAGTAATTGCAGTTTTCACTTTGAGTCCCAACCTTCTCATGGACTCTCCCGCCATAAAATCTTCTGCAAGAAAAGTGGCGAGAACGCGTATGCCACCAAACCGTGCTGCGGTACTTTTGCGAAACATCATTGATTTTCCGACCACACAGGGTTTTGCATATTGATTTGAAAGAGCCATAAAGCGTGCGTAGAACGTATTTAAATAGACCGCCTCTAAATAGCCACCGATGCCTTTAAAGTCAGTGCCAGCAACCAAAGAGGTGATGATGCCGGTATCAGAATCCAGCTGCCCTAAGAGCTCATTCACGTCACGAGGGTCTACCCTCACATTGGAATCACTGATCAGGATCACATCGTATTTGGCTTCTTCGTAACTTTGAGCCAGGTTTTTTAATTTTGGGTTCATTCCACTAAAGAGAAGCGGGGCATATTCGGAAAAGAAAATACGAACAGGCGCTTCAGGGTGTTCTTCGAGAAGGTTTTTTAATATGATGTAGGCTGGATCTTTTTTATTTTCGAGCGAGAATAAAATTTCGAAGGGAGCATTGGTCTTCAAGTCAAAAAAACTCTTAAGATTCTCATAGAGCGACGGGTCTGCGCCCTTTAAGGGTTTTAAAATACTCACGGGAATTTCGCTGAACTTTTTCTTCAGGTTAAGATGCCTGAGAAAGGTCCACGTCCCGACGACGGTGAGGGTAATCGACATACCCCATAGGGAGAGGAAAAGGAACTGTATCATAGGTCTCCTGGTAAAAATGGAACTGAAGATTTTGTTTTTTGATTGCGGTGAGAATGGCCTCTGGATGCTTTTCAGAGTCCAGCAAAGTTTTCCATGCGCTCATTTGTGAAAAGCGGTGAAGGTCGGTGCTGGCAAGCATGGGCAAACCAGATTTTAGAACTTCGTCGAATAGGATTGGTCCACTGGCGACTTCCCAAGCATCAAAGAGGGGGGCCAATACTTCTTTTCTGCTCCATAAATGCAAAGTTTGCTTTTCAAGCTTTCCGTTCGATACTGGATGTGCAGCCACGGTCAAAGCACCTTGTGCGCGGATATTTTTTAGAATGGTTTCAATGTCATCATCGGCTGAAACGAAATCAGAGATTCCAAGTCCTAGAATATGAGCTGACCTGTGATTCGAGAGTGAGTTCTTCGTAATTTCAAACCCAGGGATCAGGACCATCTTGTAGAGTTTCCAGGCGCGCTCCCGCTCGCTTCTGAGTACTTCAAGGTAGATAGGCAGTGTGGCGGGAGTGAGAGTGCGTTCAAGGTAGGCTGCGGCTTTGCCTAAAAAGGTTTGCGATTCGCAAAGATGGTCGGTGATGGCGATTGCCCCAAAACCCCGTCTGCCATAGAAATCAACGAGCTCAGGGATGGAGTGTTTGCCGTCGCTAAAATTTGAATGAATATGAAAGTCGCTTAACATGACTTCATTATCGACTATTTTTTAATAAACTGAGTCAGAGGGTTGTTTCGCTTATGTCAGATTTTGGTGAGGCTTATAGCAAAATGTTAAATTCCGAGCGCCTTCATGCAGTTCGATTCCGACTTTGGATCCTTGCCAATGAACCTTGAAGCAGTTTGAAAATATTGATGGGTTTGCACCATGAGGTCATAAACCTGTTCTTTCATCATTTTTGAAAACACGGCACTGTATTGCACTGTTTGAGAGTCAGTCCATCCATATTGGCTGGCCAGGTCCTTCATGTGTTCTGCAAATTCAATTTGCATGGCTGCATAATTGTTGAGTTCATCTCGGTAGGCTTTTTCATTGAGGGTCGGGTTATTCAATCGCTCATGATAAAGGAGAATCGGGCTTCCGAGCATTGAATTGATGATCACTTCACTGACGTTCACATGGTCTGTCCCCTGATAGAAGTCATCGTTTCCAAACATCAGGCAGCCTTCGCTGGTGGTAAGTCGCTGTGATAGGCGTACCTGCTCAGAGAACATCCCCCACGCATGAAGCACAATGGCTCGATCCAATAAGTTATTATTCAGAGGCCCATCCACTCCATCTAACCTGAGTGCCTTCGAGTTGAAAGTGTCGGACTGATAGGGACTGTCTTGGGCAATGGCCATGCCTAAAGTACTCAGCTCCGAGCCTTCACGGTTTGAAAAAAAGTGGCTGATATTCGTATCGGACGACTGAAATCCATAATCATGAGTTCCCTCAATGCCCACTTCACTCAGACCAAAATAGCGGTCCATTGAAGTATTGGAAGCATGAGTCCCCCAGGTGTTATGAATGATTTCTTGGTGAGCGACATCATATACATAGAACCTTCTAAAGGTAGCATCTTGCCCGTAATCCATGATTCCATAATGACTTGCATTTTTGATTTCACTGGCTTTCGGCGACTCTAAGAGCAAGCAATAGGCTTTCATCGAGAGTTTAAAGAAATCTGCACTGGGCATTTGATATTCTGGGGGAAGAGGATTCCGATCATAGCCGGTCTTAAAAAAGCGAGGGTTCGCATTGTTCTTAAAGTGGGGATTGGCGTCAAAACGAGCCCTCACCATTGAATACAATAGATCAAGATGCTGATCGAGCCGTGTTGAAGGCTCAGATTGGGCCTGATTTGGTTTTTCCTGGGCATGAGCGGCATTGAGTCCGCCTAAGGCGGGGGCTAACATCAGGAGTCCCATCCAACGACTCGCGCGCAGCAGGGCAATAATTTTGAAGCACATGGGTCTCTCTCTCTCCACGGGTTTTTTCTCTTGGTCGCTTCTAGCAAGGCCGCGTTAATTTTTCAACTAAATTTAAATAGTTTATTTTAGTAAATAAAGTGAACTAAAATGCACCGGTGTCAAAATGCGTCATCGAGGAGATTAGTTCCTCAAATGCGATTAAATCGGTGAGGACGGCCCCAGGGCTGGTACGAAGATTGCTCTATTGGTGTGTGTGTAGTTTCAAGCTCGGATAAAGGATGATCTGAGAAGAACTGGAGCCTTTTAAAGAGGTTTTAGTGGAGAAGTTTTTTATTAAATACGGACTGTTTGATAAACATAACTCAATAAGGAATGGTTGATATGGCTAAGAAAAATTATTCTCGAGTAAAAGAAGTCGCAATTCAAATTGGGATCATCGGATTTGGGGTAGTGCTTTGTGCTCTCGCGAAAGCCGAGTACCCATTTCAACAGGCTCGAGTGAGTTCAGTCTTCACCTATCGTCAGGACTTTTCAGTTGCCGACGGGGTGGCTACGGATCAACTTCCTGTCAAATTGACAGAAAACAATGATTGAAGAGTGCTGGTCAGTCAAATGGGGGATGTTTCTCACTCCTTTCGCCCTAAAAAAGAAAAATTTAGTGCCTAAAACGTAGGTCCCCCGCATTATTCGCGTTTTTTTAGGCCTCGCTTAAAGATCGGACTTGACCAAAATGGGTACCTTCTAATATCAATAAGCGTTCAAAGTTATAATTTTTTGTGTATTTAACGAAAGGAACTCTGTAGGAATGCCTACCATTAATCAATTAGTTCGTTCTGGGCGTAAAAAGGTTGTTTGGAAAACCGGATCACCAGCCCTTCAATCTTGCCCGCAAAAACGCGGTGTTTGTACTCGCGTGTATACCACTACTCCTAAGAAGCCAAATTCAGCGCTTCGTAAAGTTTGTCGTGTTCGCTTAACTAACGGTTTTGAAGTTTCTTCCTACATCCCAGGTGTTGGACATAATCTTCAAGAACATAGTATCGTACTGATTCGCGGTGGTCGGGTAAAAGACCTTCCAGGCGTTCGTTACCACACTATTCGTGGAACCCTTGATACTCAAGGTGTTGCAAATCGTAAACAAAGTCGTTCAAAATACGGCGCGAAAAGACCAGCAGCAGGCGGAGCAACTCCGGCAGCCGCAAAGTAATCGTTTAATTTAAAGAGGATATTTAACCATGGCACGTAAAAAGGTTGCAGCGAAACGCGAAATTAACCCAGATCCAATCTATAATGATTTGGTCGTAGCAAAATTCATTAATGCTCTTTTGTATGATGGAAAACGCGGGATCGCCGAGAAGATTTTCTATTCAGCAATGGAAATGATTCAAGAAAAGTCAAACGAAGAAGGCATTAAACAGTTCAAGAAAGCTCTTGAAAATGTGAAGCCACTTCTTGAAGTTAAATCTCGCCGCGTCGGTGGAGCTAACTATCAAGTACCTATCGAAGTGAAGCCGGCTCGTCGTCAATCACTCGCAAGTCGTTGGTTGATCGATTCAGCTCGTGGTCGTGGTGAACAAACGATGGCTGAACGTTTGGCAATGGAAATTGTTGATGCCGCAAATCTTCGCGGAACAGCAATGAAAAAACGCGAAGACATGCACCGTATGGCTGAAGCCAACAAAGCATTCGCTCACTATCGTTGGTAAAAAAAAGTCGGGCCCACCTTTTGGTTTAGCCCTGCATCACAAAACTTTAAAAGCCTCCTTGGGTAACTCCAAGGGGGCTTTTCTCATTAAATATATGGAACTTTATACTAGTAGACTCACTCTCAGGCCAGCAACACTTGATGATGCTGCATTTTTTCTTAAAATCTTAAACGAGCCATCCTATCATCAAAATATTGGTGACCGTGGCGTGCGCACCCTCGAACAGGCGCAAAACTACCTAGAAAACCGCGTACTTTCGTATTACCAGAAAATGGGTTTTGGAGTTTTGATCATCAAATTAAAGGATAGACCGCAGGAAGCCCCGATTGGCTTTAGCAGTTTAAGAGAGCGTGAGGGCTTGCCGGATATAGACCTAGGTTATGCCTTGCTTACTGAGTTCCGTGGTAAGGGGTACGCACTTGAGGCGGCAAAGCGCACCCTCGAGCATGCTCGGGACGATCTCAAGTTCAAGCGGCTGGTGGGTTACACCAATAGAGATAACGCACCTTCCATGCGAGTGTTGGAAAAGCTTGGAATGAAGTTTGAAGAAATGATGCGGATGCCTGGTGAGGCTGTCGAATGTAAACAGTTTGGGATGAGCTTCGAATGAGTCTTAACTCGACGACTGATCCTGAAACAACTCTTTATAGATGCCTTCGGCGCGGATAAGTTGATTGTGAGTTCCTTGCTGAACGAGTAATCCGCCATCGAGCACAAAAATCATGTCAGCATCGCGGATCGTAGAGAGCCGATGTGCGATCACGAAGGTCGTTCTGTTTTTGGCAAGATCCTTAATGTTTTTTACAATTTCTGATTCGCTCTCTGAATCAAGCGCAGAAGTGGCTTCATCAAGAATCATGATTTTTGGATTCGTATACAGCACTCGTGCAATAGATATTCTTTGTTTTTGTCCACCTGAGAGACCCATGCCCCCTTCAGCAAGGTATGTTTCATCTCCTTGCGGAAATTGAGCGATAAACTTTTCAGAGTAGGAGTATTTTTTTGCGAAGTCGAGGAGTGTCGCATCAGGAGCGTCGTCTTTGAATGCAATATTGCTCTTAATGCTACCTGAAAAAAGATCATTATTCTGCTGAACATATCCAATTTGGGATTTTAAATAATTCAAATCAATGAAGTTCTTGTCGTAATGATCAAAATATATTTTCCCTGTGGTGGGGTCAATGTCGCCCGCAATCAAGTTCGCAAGCGTCGTCTTACCAGAGCCACTCTTTCCGACAAGGGCGACAATTTGTCCTGGGTAAACGGTCATGCTCACGTCTTTGATCACCCAAGGATCGTTTTCCGCATATCGAAAGCTCACCCGTTCTAGTTTTAGTTTTCCGTCTAGAGGAACCGAGTGACGTTTGGGTAGGTCTTTTTCAACCTTGCCGCTCGGGAAAAGGATGTCATTAATTTTATCGAGAGAAAGTTTAACGTCGGCAATACTGATGACAAAAGTTACGAGTCCGCCAATCGGGCCAATCACGTGGGAGATATACTGAGTTACCGCGAAGAGTTGGCCTACGGTGAATGTGGTATTGTGCGAAAATAAAAGTGCAACCGACAGCCAAATTGCACCGATTTGAGTAGACTGTGAGAGTACCTCTACGATCGCGTTCGCTTTTGCAGATTCGACGAGCGCCTTTTGGGAAGCATCAGAACTCTTAATGGTAATCTGGTCCCACTCGGACGCTGTTTTTCGATTAGAGTTAAAAGCCTTAATTGCCAAAATCTTTGAAATCGAATCACTGATAAAAGTATTGAGCTTGGTGCCAATGTTGAAATGTTCAAGATTAAAACGGTAGATCCTGGCGCGCAGAATATTTTGAGTGAAATAAAGTAAAATAATATAAATGACAGGAAGAAGTGCAATATACGGAGAGTAAAAAGCAAGAATGCCCATATACACAATCACAGAAAGTAAATTAATTATTTTATTGACGG
>CAIMWN010000263.1 GCA_903845155.1 Oligoflexia bacterium | reverse complement strand
GTACAAGAAATGCCAAAACTAAGTACTGCTGATTATATGAGTAAGGGTACCGCACTGATCTCTAAAACAAAGGCTTTTGCGGGAAAATCGCTTCTGGGCGCGAAACTTCTTTATACGATGTTGAAATCAGGCTATCGCCTAGAAGACATTCATGCTTTGGAACCAGTTTATCAAAACTACCTCAGTCATTTTTCAGACCATCGCTTAGCGGATCGCTTTTTTATCAAGCATGTGTCGCTTCGTTTGACGGCTGCCGATGTAGAACCAGTTGTAGGAATTTATGAAAGATTTGCAGCGAACCCTGAAGTCACGGATCCTGCACTTTACACTGAACGCTGGATGGCCAGTGATCGAAGTGCGGAAGCGTATGAAGTGATTATACAACTGAGACCCGAAGCCGCTACGATTACTAGTACCATCAGTTCAATCGGTACCTATGCGGCGCCGGTGGTGGAACAAGCAAAAGAAAAGCTTACACAGGCAGGCAATGTCGCTAAGGATTTGATGAAAGATCCGATGGAGAGCGCGAGGCAAGCGGGAACAAATCTACTCAATAAATGGAAATCATTTCGTGGTCAGTGAATAAAATATGGATAGACCGGGAGTCCTTCATTTTTTAATCAGTGCTTTGGTCATCGGGTCCGGGCTTGCCCATGCAGTTCCTGTGTCTCCCTGTGTTCGGATCATGAATCCTAAATTGAGTTTTTCACAAATCCTAAATAAAATGGAAAATTCCCGGGAGCCTTATTTCCTGCCTAATCTTCAATATCTTGAGACCAGGTTAAGAGAAGTTGATATCACGGATCCTGCTGAAAAAGTGCTCATTGTTGAGGCAGTTAACTTGCGGGACTCAATTGCGTCAGACTTGGACTGGCTTCATGATGCAATTGCAGCGGAGATTGTGATCACCAGAGATGGCAGATCGTCAAACGTTGAATCAATGGTGCAGGCTTTTACGTTTTTCGCCCCGCAGCAAAAGAGAAATTTGTGGAAGGCGTGTTTGATAATCTTCGCTATACTTTTGATTATCGCTTTGCAGCGGAAAGTGAGCTCAGGTCTAAACTCAAAGCCGCTTTTGTTGTAAACAGTTCGCCTCACGATGAAGCCTTGACTGAAATAAAAGTCACGCTTGAAATCAAATTGCTCATATATGATCTCCTGCTTAATCCCTCACCGACATTGATAAAAAACGTGATCCACTCCCGAAAGCAATACCTCACGTTGACCGGTCAATCTACGAAGCTCCCCCGTCCGGAGCTGAACTATTTAAAGCTATCTTCAATAGCGGACAGAGATTTTCGATACAATTTTCATGAAAGTAGCATTCCTTCGCAAGTAGAGATGGTGACCAATCATTGGAAGACTTTTGGTCTCAATCAATTACGTTATATTCAGAAGGGTAAGGGCTGGAGGAGTTTGCCGGAAGCAGTACGAGGCGGGATTCTTGAGAGGATTCAATCTGCTGGAAGCGTGTACTACACGGATGATCAATTAGATAAGTATTTCTATAGCGATATTCCGGTGAGCCAAAAAGTTCTTTTCCTGCGTTACCACTGGCGAGAACTGAGCGAGACTCAGTTAGCAACACTTTCCGCACAGCAGACTTCTCCAATGCAGTACATATGGGAAGCACTACCACCCACTTTGCTCGTTGCGATTTTGGATAAAATTAAAGTACTCAATCTTGAGAAGTTGATTTCTAAAACGGAGGAGGATCTTCTTCAACTTCAACAAGAGCTCGCTGTTTTTCCTGTCAATAACGAGGTCGATCATCCTTTGTTGTTGGCTAACCTAAAGCAGACAGCGATCTTGATGTTCAAACATTCCAACCCGCAGAATTGGCATAGTACGATCAATTCACTAAGTGGCTCCTTGAAGCAACTGAGCGACGCCGATTTTTTAGATTTCGCCCTCACCATTTTTGCTCATGCGAAAATCATGAAGAGTAATCTGATGAAGGGGGAAGCTCCTTGGTCGCGAGAACCATGGTGGCGGAACACGGTGCTCCTGGGGATGGTGGCATTTCAGCGTCAAGTGTTCACGATGAATGAAGAACAGTTTAACGTTTTAATGAGAGCTATACTGGATAGCTGGACTTCGGTTCAGCTAAATGATTCTGTTTGGGTGGCTGATACTTTACAATACATGATGCGAAAACGGGCCTTTGAGTCAAGACAGCCGCTTTCGGTCGCCAATGAAGCAGAATTTAGAAAAGCAATGCTGAGTTTCTGTAGTGCTATTCAATCCCCCTTGCTACTCGTGTCCTTCAATGAGCAAAATCCTG
Source organism: Oligoflexia bacterium (assembly GCA_903845155.1). Taxonomy (GTDB): domain Bacteria; phylum Bdellovibrionota; class UBA1018; order UBA1018; family CAIMNF01; genus CAIMNF01. The sequence continues at coordinate 14,722 of CAIMWN010000263.1, read as the reverse complement.
GCAATAGCGAGAAGCGAAACATTGTTTTAAAATTGAAAAATGACATTGAACAGACGGCACTCAAGCTCAAAACACTCAAGCAGGCGATCAGTGTCTCTCGTGCAAATTCGAGCGAGGGGGCGCTGCCATGAAGTTATTTTATATGGCGATCGTGCTCACGACCTTTCTGCAAATCTGCTCGAGAGCGGCTATTGCAGACATTTGTATCGACACACTCCATGGACATGATCGTTTTGCTGAGATTTTGGAAAAGGGTGAGGCGTTACCAGAATTGCTCGTTTTGCCACAACCACAGCACTTGGAGAATAAGCTCGCTGAACTCGGTATCCAGGATATTGAACTAAAGCAAATTTTTGAACAGGCCATGCAGTTGCGCCCGGTCTTTGATCACCAGATCGTGTATTCGCATATCGTTTTCGAAGCGATGAATCAGGTAGGAGCGAATAAAGGGAAGGTGCGCACTCTCCTTGGCAAGTTTTCTGTGTTTTCCCGACAGGAGAAAGAGGACTTTATCAGTGACATCCTGAATACAATTGCGTGGAATGAGCCGCACCAGGTTGCCATGAATACCTATGCAGATAGTTTCAGATATTCCTCACAAGAGCTTGATGGAGCAAGACAGCATATTCAATTGCTTGATTCAGTAAATTCCATAGACCCTAAAACCAGGGCTGCAGCGAAGTTAGTCTTATTTAATGTGATCAGGAATTTAGATCAACAAATGCTGAGCCGTGCCCAAAACGGCTTTTCAAATTATTGCCCGCTTTCTCCCCGGTCTTACGATGATTTTGAAAAGTTCATTAATAAAAAAGTTCTTGATGAGCGCATCGAAAGCAAGAAATCGGTCCTCAAGGAGTTAGAACTGAAGAAAGCAGAGCTGCAAAGCAAAGATCGTGCAGAGCGCCAGCGCCAGAGTTTATCCCTTCGAGAGCTTAACGCCTATGAAGAGCCGGGCGATTTTGTAAATCGCTCCCAAAACTTAAATGACCTAGACCTAGTCAATGCGTTTGATTTAAAAATGAGCCTCATAGGCGATAGAATGGATCAGATGGTCCCATTTCTATATACTGTTCTTCAAGATAAGCGTATTCACTTAATGAGTGCGGAGCAGTTCCTTCGTCTAACGAACATCGTCACCGACCATCTTTTACGTGGTTTAAAGCCAGACGGCAATGTTGGAAATGAATGGTCATCTCTGTTGATGGCCACCTTGCATCGGTTTTTTGTCAATGCCCATCAACGCCCGAATTTCGATGAGGATTTTGGATTTTTGTTTCAGAATCGTATTTTAGAAATTTTAGGGCTGTTTACTCATGATGAGCATTTTTTTACCGGGAAGGACACCTGGGTTCACGATTACTTTATTGAGATACTGAAAGCGGGCAACCTCAAAGAATGGCATGCTCCAATGTTTGAGGTGGACGTACAAATTGAGACTGCAAAAAAGGAACTTCAATACCTGCAGCGAATCGCGGATACGACGAATTAAACTAGTTTAAATGATAGGCCCCGTAAGATTAACACGGTACTTGACTGTTTTTGTCTTGTGTTATTTACACAATTAGTGTATAAATATTAACCAATAATGATGATTCAAAGTCCGAAGGATAGATGGAGCGTTATGAAAATTGGAATAATAAGCACACTCGTTTTACTCAGTAGTTTAATGAGACCCGTAATTTCTCTTGCAGTGGAGTGCACGAGCGAGAAACGTCTGAATGAAATTTCTACCATCACCGTGAAGTTGAATGAAGACTTGCTGGATGTGGATGGCACTACCATCGACGACCATCACATGGCCATTCATTTTTCTGGAGGCGGCTTTGTGAATTCAGATGCGTTTGCGGTAGCAGAGATATTAGCGGTACGAACGGTAGCGATGGTCATCAGGGACAAATCCGTGAGCGACAGTACACTGAAGCCCTTTGCTTGTACATCTGTCAAGATTGAGGATTTGCAAGCTGAGGATGGAACAGCACTTCATGGCATGAGTTCAATCAATTTTGACGACCAATGTCCGATTCAGAAGCTAGAAACTCTTCGCACGATTTCCGACTTTAGATCTAAAAAATTCACTCTAGGGTCACTTCGGTTCAATTTGGGCAAGCGATTTACTATTACTGCGGAGTGTAGCGAAGCTAAAAAATGAAATCTGCTTTTAAAGCAATCATCATCGCTGGACTCGTGAATGCCGCAGGAATGGTGAGCGTTGCGCGCGCCGATTCACCCAATTGCCTGAGCATCCCAGAATTGGAAGCGGACAGGCTCAGTGTGCCTTTTCACCTTCGACCAAAGGTTTCACCAGAAGAGTTGGATCAAAGAATTAAAGAACTTGAGTTGAGAGTGCAGGATTTGAAGCGATATGAATAATCAATTGCGCATTCCAGTTCTGATTTTGAGTTTTTTAGCCACAGTAGCTTATGGCCAAAGTCATCGCTCACTTCCTTTTCGCGATTTAACCCTGCCCCTCGATTTACGTGTAAAGGATTTAGTCAGTCGTCTGACCTTAGATGAGAAAATTGCGCAGATGGATGACGGAGCTCCGAGTATTCCACGGCTCGGAATTCCCGCATACAATTGGCATGTAGAAGGAGCGCACGGCGCATGGGCGTGGGGTGGTATACCGAATACTACCGTCTATCCACAAGTGATTGGGCTTGCCGCTTCTTGGAATACCAGTCTCATTCACGAAATTGCCGCTGCCACCTCTGATGAAATCCGCGCGGTCTATTTTGAAGATGATCGGAAAAATCCGAATGGAAACGGAAATAATGGGCTGAGTGTTTTTGCGCCGAACATCAATATTTTCAGAGATCCTCGCTGGGGCCGCGGGCAAGAGACTTATGGTGAAGATCCAGTGCTTACTTCGCGCTTGTCGCTAGAATTCATTAAAGGTTTGCAGGGCGGTGATCCTCGTTATTTAAAGGTGGCGGCCACTGCGAAGCATTTTGCAGTTTACAGTGGCCCGGAAGACAGCTTGTTTAAAACTAATGTAAATCCCAGTAACAAGGATTTGTGGGAAACTTATCTTCCGGCATTTGAAACCGCCATTGTCGATGCTCACGCAAGCTCCGTGATGTGTGCATACGGTTCCGTGAATGGTGCCCCAGCTTGTGCCAACGTACCTTTGTTAGATTCGCTTCTCCGAAAAACATGGGGTTTTAAAGGTCCCGTGGTTTCAGATTGCGGTGCTATCCGGTATATTTGGACACAGCATAAATATGGTGTAAATGAAGCGGATGGCGTAAAGAAGGCGCTGCTCGCGGGTACCGATCTGTCTTGCCAGGGCGGTGATCATGGAAAAGACGATCAAAACGATTATACTTATTTAAAAGATGCAGTTCGAATTGGAATGGTTTCAGAAAAGGATATTGATGTTTCGGTTGCTCGCCTTTTTGAGCAACGGTTTCGCTTAGGAATGTTTGATCCTGCCTCGTTGGTTCCTTATTCAAAAATACCTTCTTCCACGATCGATAGCGAAGAGCATCGAAAGCTAGCGGCGAAAGCGGCTCGAGAGTCCTTGGTGCTTTTGAAAAATAAGAATCACATTCTACCTCTTCCGAAGACCCTGAGAAAAATAAGTGTTATTGGTCCCAATGCCATTGGGCAATATCTTGATCACAGTAAAAAGCCACAAGCCATCAATGTTCTGACCGGCACTTATCACGGTACACCCTCAAGATATGTCACCGCTTTGGACGGAATAAAAAATAAGTTAACAGAAGCATCGTCGGAAACCAAAGTAGTGTATCGGAGTGGTGCAGGAGATCCGGCACGATGGATTGAATCCATCAAGGGTTCAGATGTTGCAATTCTAGTTCTAGGACTCATTCCGCTGGATGACGACAAGGAAGGTGATTTTGCAAATGGTGAAGGGGAAGGGCGCGATCGTCGCCGCATTGAACTTCCCGCCGAACAAACCAGAATGTTAGAAGCAGTCAAAGGAACTGGTATTCCCATGGTGGTAGTGCTCATGAACGGTGGCGCCCTTGCTTCGGTGTATGCAGAAGAGAATGCAAATGCAGTGATGGAGGCATGGTACCCGGGCGAAGAAGGGGGAACTGCAATCGCGGATGTGCTTTTTGGTGACTACAATCCTTCCGGCCGTCTTCCGGTCACGTTCTACCGTTCAACCCAAGATCTTCCGGCGTTCACCGATTACCATATGAGTGGACGCACTTATCGTTATTTTAAGGGTAAGCCTCTCTATCCTTTCGGTTTCGGACTCAGCTACACTCGATTTCATTATTCAAACCTGAGCTTGCAGTCGAAGAGAATTTCTCCACAAGAGACCCTCAATATAAAAGTAGATGTTCGCAATTTTGGCGACGTTGAATTGCCTTCGCGCGTGGGCGACGAAGTGGTTCAGGTGTACCTGAGTGGCCCGAGTGAACTCACTCATCAGCCTATTCGCAGTTTGAAAGCGTTTGTAAAAACTCATCTGAATGCAGATGAGATCAAGACTTTAAATTTTAGTTTAGACCCGTCCGCGCTTTCGATTGTTTCAGATGTCGGTGTACGGGCTGTGGTGCCCGGTCATTATACGGTATCGGTCGGTGGCCAGCAGCCTGAGGCCTCACTCCAGGCAAACCAGGTGAAGAGCGTGCTGGTCAGTGAATTTGAAATCATAAAATAAATCATCGTTTGTTCAAGTCCGAGCCCCACCGATGCCCGTCAAAATGATATCAGCTTTACCAGGTCCGGCATTTAATCTGATAATGGTGGAAGCATGAAGCGCGCGTTATTTCTAACCTTTTTCTTGGCGATTTCTTCCTTTGCAGCCCCGCTCGAACGTTGTGGCGAAGAGGAAAAGAAGTCGGATATTTATCAGTCGTTCCAAGCATGTGAAAATGCAAGATTGGCTGCAACCATTAACAAGGGAGTGAAGCCGCCCGCTTGCCCCAATACCATTCAAGACGCCAAAGATCCCAAAGGTGTGCTGAAAAAGCTTTGTCAGGACCCTTCAGGATTTGTGTGTTCGCTCAACCAAGCAAAATTCTTGGATTCTCACTGTGAACTTTCCCTGTTTAGCACAAACGACATTATGAATAGCCCTGATTTCGTTTCGACCAATTGTAGTTTCCAGGCTAAAAAACAAAAACTCATTCAGTCGCACCTCAAAGAATGTCAAACTGCTACTCAGTTATCACTGCCTGATTGCATTGCGAACATTAAAGTGATCTATCAGGATCAAATTCAACAAATGGAGCGGGATGCGTTTTACACTGATGAACGAACGGTAAAAATGCAAAACATATTTGAGGGCGTGGTGACGATCTATGCACAAAAAATCGTTAATTCGAAGACGATACCGACAGGGTTAAAACCCATGCTGCTTGCAAAAATTAGAAACACCATGCTTTTGGTTCCACTGCCTAAGGAAAATCCACCTCAATGCGCGAACTCCGGGCCCGATGGGCCAGATTCAGGTATTTACAATGATAGCCAGGGTCACATTGTTTTTTGCTTGGGAGCAATGTCGACGCTCGATCATATGAATGTTCTTGATTTGACTCATACTCTTGCCCACGAGCTTAGTCATAGCATTGATCCATGTGCGCTTGAGTATGATGCATTTCAGAGGGACCCAATGCATGATCGCCATGAAATTGGTTTCAAAATTTACCCGGAGTTAATTACCTGCCTTCGTGGTGGGAAAGGGGAGCAGGCCTGTGACGGTGCCATCCTTCACTGCAATAATGCCAAAGGAACGCAAGAGGCTCTCGACGAAGAGATCAAGCTAGAAACAACTGGGAATACGTTATCGCCAGAAGCCTTAACCGCGCTCAAGGGCAAATTGGGCCAGATGTTCAAAGTAACCCCGGATTGTCCACATGGAAAACGTGATCCTTCTGACCACGAAAGAGATCTTTCGGATTTCCGTAAAGACACGGAGCCGGTTGAACAGATTCGTGAATCTTTTGCAGATTTCATGGCCTCGGAAGTAGTGGGCGAGACTTTGAAACAAAATTTCGATGCTGGCAAAGCCCTCACCCCCCTGGCTTTATTCGGGTGAATCGAGTGATCATGAGCAGTGAATCACTCCGTCATCAACTGTCTTGCGAGGAAGCCCCTCAAACTCCGTCCGCCAATATTACCTGTAAGGGAATCTGATGCTGATACCTGCTTTTATTCTTCTGAATACCATTCCTCATTTTCAGTCCACACAAGTGACCGTTCAGGAGGGCGCAAATGTGGGTAAACATGTGTTGAGTTATCAAAAGCTTGGAAATTCAAAAATAACGAATCAAGAGTTTGCCGACGAAATCGTGCAAAAACTTTTCAATGAACTTTGGAAAAAGGCCGGCAAGTTTGAATCCTGGCCTCATGATACTCTTTGCATTAACCAAGAAAAATACTCTGTGACCTATAATGGACAGAAGCGCGAGATCTGCAGTTCAAAAACGCAATTTCAAGCCTTGGGTAGATTCCAGTCACAGGCTGCATTGATTTTATCAAAGTAATGTTAGTGATCGTCACTCAGGTAAAGCCTAAAGTGTTGCTCCCACCTTGAGTAAAAACTCTTTCTCTTTTATTTCCACGTCTACCAAGTGTAGCCCTGGGAAAGCAGGGACCAGGGTTTTAGGATTGACTGTCACTTGGAGTGCACGCGAGTGATCGGACTCCTCGCCTTTGTATTGAAAGGTGCAGATCCCCTTTAAGGAATGATCTAGGCGGTTTTTGAGCGCTTCTAGCGCAAATCTCGACAAAAATTCAAAGCTGATTCCAGCGACATCCATTTCTCTCACTTTGACTTCAAAAGTATCTAAGGCAGTAGATTTAAAATCTACGATCGTATCAAAGGGCACCGTAAGAAAAAACTTATGCCATTTACCTGATACATGTAAGCCATCATTTTTCAATTCAATCTGAAAGTCTCTTAGCGATGAGCCAAGGTCCTTTTTCTCAGCGCTTAAAAGGGCCTCACTTTCTAATAAAGCCTGATTTAATCTGATAATCAGTGAAGGAGGCGTTTTCAATGAAGTGCGATTTGTCGAAGGGGTGTGCGGCTGAACGGTGATCGTGCGAGCAAGGTGATCATTGGCGTCGATCACTAAGAAACTTTCCTTTCCATCTCCATCTTTTTTGTCTTGAATGACTCTAATTCCACCTAATTCAATATCCTTAAGATAGGGAGTGAGTTGTGAAAGTTTGATTTTAAAAATAAGTGAATTCTTTTGTGCGGTGAGGGCTTCATTTAAATTTAATTCATTTTCACCTGTAAATCCAAGCATCGACTCCACTGATTTTGATGCCGCTTGAAGTTGTTTTCTCTCCACGGGGACAGCTTCTAACTGCAAACGAATCGACTCTTTTTGCACTTTTAGATATTCTAATGCGTCTGCATTTTTTTCTATGGTGATAGACCGATCTAAGCTTTTAATCAGGGCCTCAAGTTTTTTGGTCTGACGGTCAAAACCTGAAAAATCGCCGGAGAGCGCGGCCAGATAACCTCTCACGGATGCTAATGCGATAGAGAGCATTTGCACAGGAACTACAATTCGATCACTGATTCTATTTTTTGATAGAAGCGGATAGAAATAGGTTTCGTTCATCGGAAATTGTACAATTAAGTGCCCTTGAGGAGTGGTTTCCAGCTTAAGCGCCATTTGAAATTTGAAACGGCCCATTTTTGAGTCTAAATTAATAGCTCTTAATTCTTCAACCGGAACTTGAACTTCACCATTTAGAAGTAGTTCATTGTTTTTAGAGTTCAGGATAATATTCATATTCTGAACTAAGGGTGATTTGACGTGCAGTTTTAGTTGATCATTGATGAAATCTTGAGAGATATAAATACTCGCCACTCGGTTGGATGGAGTTCCTGCTGGTGCCGTAGTTGGAGCTGTATCTGCATGAGTGAGAGGGGTAGTGAGGAGAAAAAGCACAGTGAGCAATCGTTTTTGCATGATGATTTGATTTTAGCATTGATCGTTGAGGACAGAAACCACATCGTTCAATTAATTTTACCGGAGCGCTCGCGCATAAAGAGCGAAAAGCTCTCTCCACCCGCGCTCTGCCGCTTCGGCGTCAAAGACCGGCATATCGGGCTTCATCCAACCATGCAACTTGCCTTCGTAAATTTCACAACGGTGGCGAACGCCTGACTTAGTAAGCGCATCTTCAAGACGTTGCGCCATTTCGGGTGGATACCCGCGATCTTGGTCGGCACCTGCAACGTAGACCTCGGCCTTGATCTTTGGAACGACGAGGTGAGGGCTCGTCGGTAATTCAGTAGCCAAGTTGCCGCCATGAAAGCTCGCGGCCGCTGCGACTCGATCAGGATAATAGCCTGCGACTGTTAATGCCATTCCGCCACCCATGCAGAAACCAACAGTTCCCACTTTTCCCTTGGCCACGTCTTCGCGGCTTTCGAGATATGCTAAGAATTCGGCTGAATCTTCAGCGGCTTTGTGATTGTCAGTGGATGCCATCATGGGGCCCATTACGGCGCGATAGTCGCCTTTTAGAACTTCTTTCGGGTCTAAAGGACCGTAATCACCCAGGCGATAATAAAGATCAGGCAGCAGCACTACATAGCCTTGTTTTGCAATATGGTCTGCCATCTCTTTCATGGCAGGGCGAATTCCGAAGCCGTCCATGTAGAAAACAACGGCAGGCCACGGGCCTTTTCCTTCAGGTGTGAACACCCACGCTTTACAAATTCCATTGGTGGCTTGAATACTGACTTGTTGCTGGCTCATGCTGGCATCTTACCTAGATTGCCGGTCTATTGCATTAAAGAAACGATCACTTGCGCGTTCTCACCAAGCGAAAACCCCGATCAATAAGCTCTAAATCTTGAGAATCGGTCGCTCTCAGTGCAGACCGAAGGGTCCATTGGGGCCAGAAAAAACTGCCCCCACGATAAATACGGTGTTGATAGGGATGAGAAACTGCACCGTGCGGGTCGATCACATGACCTTTCGGATAGGGACCATAAAAGTCATTTACCCATTCCCAAACATTACCTTCCATATCATAGAGGCCAAACGCATTCGGAATTTTAGTTCCCACGCGATGGGATTGATCGTTCGAATTTTCAGTCGTCCAAGCATAGAGCGATAGTTTTGACTCATATTTGCCTGAATAGTACGTAGTATTAGAACCTGCGCGAGCAGCATATTCCCACTCTGCCTCAGTAGGAAGTCTATAGCTGTATTGCTTTTGTTTTTGATTTAGTTTTTCTATGAAATTTTTGGCGTCATCCCAGGAGATCATTTCAACTGGATAATTATGGCAAATTTGAACACCATTGATGTCGAGGTGTTCGTTTTTACAGAACTCTATTTTGCGACAATAAGAATAATTGTAGCCCATGATTAAGTACCACTGATCTTGCGTGACCGGCGTAGCCTGCATTTCAAACTCTTTACTGATGGTGACTACGTGTTGAGTTTCGTCATCTCCAAAAACATCTCTATGAGGTTCGCCTACGGGGCTCCCCATGATAAAAGTTCCGGGAGGAATTTTTACGAATAAAGAAGATAGCTCTTGTGATCCTGCAGTGGCAGACCCGTTTCCGGCTCGGCAGGGATAAGAATTAAAAACAGCGAGGCAGGTCAGCATCAGGAATATGGTTTTTTGAGTCATCGTTAACAATATGATAATTGCAAACTTTTCTTAAACGCAAGTTTTAAGATCAATCAATAGGAACAGGAACTGCCGCGGCTATGGCATTTTTGTCGAATCCGCGAGAGCCGTTCACGCACATTCTCAAATCTGTCGAGCCAATCAATACTTCACTCACTGAATTCAGGTTTCAAAACAGCCAAACATTCTTATCTCACCTTAAGTTTAGACAATTGCTTCCTTTTCCTTTTTAAGAACTGATTGATGGATCTCTTCAGGCAAGGATGCCGAGCGGAAGAGGGAGCGCATGGGTGCGCGGCCATCAATCAGTACTTAAAAAGGAAAAGGAAGCGATTTGAATAAGAGATGATGTGAGAGAAGTATTGGTTGGCTCGTTGGGATTTGAATGATTTCAATAGGTTGTCAAGCAATCGCTGGCTTTTGATTGGCTATGAGTAATTCCGAAGTATTTCTATGTTTACTATTATGGTATCTTACCCCATAATATAAGTGTGAGTGAACAGCGAAGTAAAGCAACTTTAGTTTTTCATGAAAAGCTGAGTTTAAACAGTGGACTCATTAGTGAGCGGAAAATCTGGAAGATTTCACGTTCTGAAAAGTACCCATTCGGATTCAAATACCGATTGGCTTTGGTTAACCCAAAAACTCACGAGGTAGTATTGCTTTATGATAACCACTGGCCGAAGGGGCCACATATTCATTGGGACGACCGAGAGCGATCGTATCGGTTCCAAAATATGGAACAGCTTTTAACAGACTTCATACAGGAGTCAGCAGTTGAGGAGAAACGGTATTATGAAAACAAAAAGAATCGTAATTAAGTCTCGAGAAGAATTTGATGCGGATACTTTGAAGTTTGCTCGTCAACTTGACCGAGGTGAAAAAGTTAAAAGCCATAAAGGCGAGTTTTTTGAGTCGCTGGAGGCAGTGAGAAGTTTTCTCACTGAAAAGCGTCTTGAGCTATGGCGTATGATCCGAGATCAAGAGCCAAGCTCAATGACGGTACTTGCTCAACTCGTAAAGCGTGATTACAAAGATGTTCATCAAGATGTTGCCATTTTGGTTGAAGTTGGTTTAGTTGACCTGCGTAAGCCAAAAGGTGCTAAAACACGCGCTTTAAAGCCTGTGAGTATAGTTGATCGGCTTGAATTTAGAGTGGCCTAACGAACAATTTTCCTTTGATTCATTCAGACTTAATTGTCAGCAAGGATGATTCCTTCATTCATTGCCAAGGTAAATCCTTTGTTTTTTCCTTTTTAAAAAAGAGAAAACAAAGAAATCGAAATAGATGTGAAGCGAAGTAAAATGGGTTGGCTCGACAGAATTCATTCGTCACATCCTGTGACGAACCCTTCGGGCAGCACTCACTTTGTTCGCGCTGTGCAAATTTAGCATCGCGAACTAGGAGTTCGCTTCCATGCTAAATTTGTCGAATCTGCGAGAAGTTACACACACCTCCTCAAGTCTGTCGAGCCAACCAATTTTCTCCTCACTGATTTCAGACTTACGAACAGCCAATTATTTTTTCATCACATAGTACTTACGTAAATCCCGTGCTTTTTATTTTTACTTTTTTATTTCAGCAATCGACGAGCCATGGATGGCGAGCGCGTCGCTAGGGCAGGAAGCCCGGTGCTGTAAATAAAAAAGTAAAAATAAAAAGCACGGGATTTAAGTGCGGAGTGGAGTGTGAGGGGAAAATTGGTTGGCTCGACAGAATTCGAATCTGCGACCTCTTCCATGTCAAGGAAGCGCTCTAACCAGCTGAGCTACGAGCCAATAGAAAAACGAGTCTGTTTTAAGCTACTGAACTTGATTAATCTAGTCAATATGGAAAATTCTTGGGACAAACTAGGACGTTCAGCGAGGAAAAGAGGCTTCAAATGCTGCAATTCGAAGCTCTTGCCCTTGGCATCCTCTATGCATCTTTAAGCTTGTTCATCAAAAAGGAAATGGAATCATCATGAGAGTGGGGTGTGGTCTGATTAAATTTAATTTCAAGATTACGGCAATCCTCACGTTGATGAGTGTAAGTCATGCGCATGGGGGCGAGGCGAGTGTAGCAACGAGTGGGATAGTGGCCATTACCTCGGTGAATGGAGTGTATGATTCACGCCATCCCCATACTTTAAATGTACAACCCGGCGACGTGATTACCTTGTCGGCCGACTCACTCGACGAAACCCATGGCTACCAAGCGATGCATTCCAATGTTGAGGAATTTGCGTGGGTGGCCAGCGACTTGATTACTGATTCGTGCAATGGGAGTGCAATACATGATTGTTTTCCCGCAAGTAATTTTCAGATGAATAATTATGGTGTTGCGTTTTATGTGCCCGCAACCATGGGCGCACAAATTACCATCAGTGTGCGCGACCGAAATAATGTTGCTAGCTATGATGCGATCACCTTGATGAATTCTCGTTATCAAACTATCGCGTACGTGGCACCTACCTTAGTGGTGACCAATCCAATCGATTATGATTATCCTCTTTTGGATCCAACCTTGGCGCTCCACGGGCAGGGGAACTGGGTTACGATTCATGGAATGCGGTATTGGTCTCCGTTCACTTACATGATCAGCGAAGATGAAGCGTGGGCTCCTTATCGCAATGGGTATTGGGCGCAGAGTGATACTCTGAATAGTTTGGTTTGGATTTCATTTGATCCTTGGGGCTGGATGACTGAACACTATGGGTTTTGGAGATATCACCAGGTTTATGGCTGGCTTTGGAGTCCTTTTAATCAGGCCAATTTTTCTTATCATCCCTACTGTGCAACTTGGTTTGATGATGGCTCAAACTACGTGGGTTGGTATCCGTATTGTGAAGTGAATCCCAGCAATTATAGTGATGGGGTTGAACGCGGTTTTGTGGATGGTTATGGATTGGGGAGTGACGTTGCTAGCAGCTTTGGTGAAAGCGATGATCCCTTTCACGCAGGATTCACCATATTAAGTTTAAATCATTTTACTGATCAAAATGTAGCAAATTCATTTCAACATACGCTCGTGAATCAACAATTTAATTCAATAGTGGTGAATGCGGTGAAGAAAGCATTTACGCTCAATTCATTTGGTCCTGTTCCTCGAAGCGTAATTGAGGATCGATTAGGAATCATTCCGGTGACGACACTGATCACAGCCGGCCGAAATGGTTCGATTGAAGTTGCTCAAGGTGTTTATGCTGTTCCGCTCCGCTATACTGAAATAGCGAGCCTTCTCAAAGGAGGTCAAGCTTTTGCAATCGGTAGTGCAGTGGATGCAAGATCAGTCACGATCGATTCATCCTCTGCAGGAAAACCAGTCATGATTAGCCCCACTCAAAACGGCAGAGGAGTGGTTGCAGCTCCCACAGGACATGATTCTTTTGGAACGCTCAGCAATTTACCACCGCAAACATTACATCCGGCTGAAGTGAATCCTGCAAATTATGAACTCATGGCGCGTCTGGGAAAGAGGCCCATATTGCCTAATCCTTCAAGGCCTGAGCCACCCGCTTTGCCTTACGAGCCTCCTCATCCCATGCCAACACATCCCCATCCGGATCCGCATCCTTATCCGCATCCCTTCCCAGAGCCACACTTGAGCGCTGGTGAGTCATAAGCAGTTTACATTCTGCATGATCACGCTTGCTAAAGGCCGTCTTCAACGCTAAATGTTGGTTAAGTACGCTGAAACCGCAGGGGGCTCGAAAATGGGAAAATGTTTATTCAGATTTACCAAGATTACGACGCTTTTGATCGCCACTTTTATCATGGCCACTTCGGCACATTCGCAAGTGATTCATCCTTATTTTCAAATTGGCGAAGTAAAATCTGAAATCATCAATATGGGTACAGAGCCGGTAAGTAATGAGATGCTCAGCATTGCCCGTGAGTCGTATCTCGAGCACTCGAAATATAAAAAAGAACTGATCGATGGCATCACGGTAATTGACCCCATGGCCATTGCAGATTTACTCCTTAAGGTTTGGGATATTATTGTCGCCAATAAACCAGTCGTGAACATAGAATATAAAAATGCAACCGCACTTCCTAATTTAGCGAAGGACGATTGGCGTGCACTAACCGGTTGGAAGCCCGAACGCGTCGTTCTCTATAAGCTGTCCATTAAAAACATATACGGCACGACCGTCGTCGATTTTAAATATCAACTTAAATTACTTGCGGGTGGCGGAGTCAAAGGCAAGGGCCTATATGTTGCTTCGGCGCGCGTATTGCCTGATGCGAAGGTGCTATGGGGCTATAATCTCGATGTTTCAGTAAATGTTCCAGCGGTGGTAAATACTGGCACTGAAGAAGATCCTCATGCTGCGATTTATATTGATGTGACTAGTCGGGTAAGCAACACGTTCAAAAACCAAACCCAATCTCAAAGCTATCTGCTTCAAGGCGATGGCTTGATCAAAAATCAAACCACGGGCGAAGTTTATTTTGAGCCATTTGTGACCATTCCGCAGACGACAGTAACGGTTACTGCCACTAGCACTGACACCAATACCAACTCAGCCACGGGTACCTTCACCAGTACTCAAACTCAGACAGGTACTGCGACCAGTGCTCACCCTTGGTTCTAAAATAACGCAAGTCTCAACACAAAGTTGGCCGAGACCTTTTTAGTCTTGAGTGCAATAAATCGCTTTATTGTTAATCCCAAGGTTAGCCGCTGAAAAATTAGCGATGTGATACATTTTGCCATGAACCATTTTGGGAGCAGTATCCACTTTCACTTGAAGGTCAAAATTTTTGCCCTTGAATTCCATAGGAGCTCCCATTTGTCCGATGGGCGAATTGATGTGAGATACGGCGAAATGAAATTGTGGAAATGATCCGCCTAAAGAATCTTCAGTTACAGTTGCATTCAACAGGAGAGACCCATTCGTTGCTGGTTTTAATACAACAGTCAGTTCTTCGCTTAAGTCGCAAGAGAGGAATGCTTTGCTTGCCGCGAATGCACCTTGGCTCATGATTAAAGAAACGGTCATTGCAATCATCATTTGGGTTTTCATTTTTACTTCTCCATTAACAGGTTTTTGAATTAATTACGGAGCAAGGAGTAGTATGAAACTCGAGCAAAGGAAAATTACTGTTTGCTATTCAATGAAATTAGTTTAGCTAATGAGATGCG
>CAIMWN010000262.1 GCA_903845155.1 Oligoflexia bacterium | reverse complement strand
GTTCTGAGAAGGTTCTGTTTTCTGCATGGTCTGCCCTCCATCAAATTTCATACCCTGAGAGCGTGTTTTGCGACCCAAATGCTACGCTGCGGTGTCGAAGCTGCAAAGGTAATGAAGGTATGTGGATGGAAGGAATTAAAGACCATGCAAATCTATATCAGGCTTGCTGGGATAGAAGTACAAGGAGTTACGGAAAGCATAAAGCTCTTTCCCGACGGACTCGAAAAATTAGAAACGCGCGAGGGGTTGGCTCAGGCCAGCCCCTTTTTTATGAGCTAGAAAAGTGTGTCGAACCCAAGGGAACATCACAGGATGTCACTTGATTTTGACGTTTTGCTGGCACATACTTGGTTAAACGTTCAAGATTATGGTGGAATTCCGCAATTGTGCAGTCTCCGCCACTTTTAAAGAGTGGAAATCAAAAAAGAAAATCAATCAGCACTGCTATCATCAACATCTATGAAAACACTTTTTATTCTTTCTCTGTTCATGGGCTTTTCTCACTTTGCAAATGCAGACACCAAAGACGAAGATCATTTCATTTCGCCAGAAGTTGTGAACACGATGATTAAAAATAAAAAGGCAATCCTCATCGATGTTCGCGATGATGAGGAGGTACAAGAAGGAATGGCCGCACCTGCAGTGTGGCTACCACTCGATAAAATGGAAAAAGATAATCCGGCGTGGGTTAAACTATTAAAATACACACCTAAAAACAAAAAAGTGGTGTTCTACTGCGCTGGCGGTTTCAGAGCTGCAGAAGCGGTAAAGAAAATGCAGAAAAACGGGTACCAGGCCTTTAATATGGGTGGGTACTCGAGTTGGGTTAAGGCGGGGCTTCCCACCAAGAAGCCGTAAATTAACAAATGAAGTGCCGTCATTGCTGGTGATTGGTTCAGTCGTTAATTGAGTTAATCCTGTATCAAAAACAGAAACCGTTCCATCACCATCAAGAGTATAGGCTACTAAAACCTTTCCGCTACCATTATCAATATTTACTCCACCAATCACATTTTGGTTACCATTGGCATGACGGCTTACTATCCCAACCTTACGCTCTCCGGTTCCGCGGGTATCGCGAGCACTACCCTTCATGGACTTTTTAGTGTTCCCATTTTCATTTGGTCGCTCGGCGCCTCTCTCTCAGAAACTATTTTTGATGGAGGAGCCAGGGCTGCAAATATGGAGCAATACAAAGCTGCTGATCAACAAACGATTGCTGTCTATCGCCAGCCACTCAAAATAAAGTTCAAGGTCCGATATGGATCGGATTAGAAATTACCCAAATAAAGGGTTTTTCAGCCAAATCACTTGAAGAAAGATGATTCTTCAGATGACGGGGCTTCATCCATACCTGTACTCGGTAGTGCCCTGGCGAGGGATTGGGATAAATGAACTCCGCCGCTCCTTGCGATTGCATCACCACCGTTTCCTTAGCCTGATCATCCACACGAATGAGCTCGGCCCAAATTTCAGGCGACGCTGCATCCTGGTCAAGCTCTGGTGCAGGAAAAAGTGAAGGCAAATGGAAAATCATGGATTGCGGGGATTCCTTAATCTGATCTCCCATCTCAGCAATAATTTTAGCCTGAGCATCAGCAGATTTCACATAGAAATCTAGCCCCAGTGGTGTACCCAGCGATTCAATTACAAAATACACCCTGCCATGAACGATGGCGGCTTTCACCGAGTCTTCATCATTTTTTTCGGTGAGAACAAAATTACTAAAAAAACGAATCGTGCGCCGATGATGATCGAGGCGCTGTCCATCCGACATCTTTAGCTTGAAAATGGTTTCATGCGAGTCAGCTCCCGCCAGACCCGTGGCTAAAATTCCTTTCGCTTGAAGCGCATCCCATTTTTGAAAATAAACAGGACTCATTTCTCCGAGATCCTCGAACATATAATTCGCATCATAAAAATGAAACGGATCGATGAGATATTTCAGCACCGCGAAAGGATTATGAAACGGGGAAAGATGGAGATAGGTTTTTAAAATCTTCGGATCCATATAAGCATGAAAGTTATAAATCTCAATTGCGGCTGGGCGAATTTTCTCCAAGTATTCGAGTGTTCGGCTTTCGGTATGAGGAATGGCAATCAAGCCATGGGTCTTTTGCTCGATTTCAGCTTTCGTTCGCAAATCTTCGCCATTATAGAGATTGATTCGTTCATCCTGACTTTCGCTGGAATGAGATTGCATTCCCAAAGCAAGCAAGCGCCCCTCCATTCCAGGATACCAATCAGAGGTATATCCATCCGGGCAATGTATTCTATTCCCTACTTTTTTTCCTCCCGTTCCGAGAATCCACTCATCCCCTTCCCGATGCATCAGGAGCGACTCATAGGGATATCTGGCCATGTTGTTGGGATGGTCGGTTGCAAAGACGACGTCTTCATGATCAACACAGATTGCTTCACGTACATCATCCAAGCATTTCTGATTTACATCCCAACGAATCAAACCGTTATCGTCACAGGCGTCGTAGGAATAGGGCGAATGAAAATGCGTGAGAACGCGCAGGAAATGATGGGACCGGGTCGTTCCCAGGCGCTCCGTTTGAACGAGGCCCAAAATGGGAGTTTGTTTTTGAGTACAACTCGCACAAACAGCAAAAATAATGCACCACCAATGGAGGTGTTTTAACAATTCATTTTTGCCTAACCATGGATTCATCTGAACCCCATTTTACCATTACAGGGGGCGGTCACGCTAGGCTTTATCAACCATGATGACAAGCAACTTCGGCCTCATGAATTTTCTTCAGTAACCAAGGCTGGGGCCCTAACACCGAATGCGCTTTGAGCCGTTGAAACTCTTCTGAGTACTGTTCGGCAACGCTCGGATCATCAATGACGAGCAGGGCTTCATCGTTGATGGTATTGGCAGCAGCTGACCAATTATGTGAACCCACCAAAACCTTTCGATGATCAATCACCGCAAATTTATGATGTAAAAGATCACCCCGAGCAAGAACCGGAAAACCAGAATCATAAGTAGGATGCGCCCAAACATGATTGTCCGGCTTATAGCGACACTTAGGGTCTAAAAGTTGCAATCCAAACATACCCAGTAATTCACTGTAATAGCGAGTGGCGAAACTAGGATCAATCAACACACTTGGCTTAAGACCATGACTCGTTGCATACTCTAGAGCATTGGCAATATTTTGTTCAGAAAAGACAAAAAGGGCCATATCTGCACTCTTCTTGCCATTGATCACCTCGCTATAGATGGTCCCATTGGTACTTTGTTTCCAATCCACTTTTGTGGAAGTAGGAGAAAACTGGACGATCACGGGGATGTTGCCAATATTGGCGCGCATGGGCCCGCGAAACCTCTTGTTCAGATGAAAATGATGATAAGTCCACAACTCTGCAAATTCTTCATCGAAGAGCTTAATCATCGACGCACTTTGAATTCGAAGCATCGAGTTCGCATTACCGATCGTCTCAGGAGCATTTGAATCTCCATGAATACAACTGCGGGTAAAGTTTGCGGAGCCAGTGATTAAGAGGGAATCATCAATGATCATGAATTTATGGTGCATGAGTCCACTCCCCTTACTCCCATTGGCAGTATCATCGATAAAAGGGATTCCTGCATTTTTAAGAATCGCAAGAGAATCATGGGCGTCCAATTCTTCTTTACTGAGGATATGATCGTGGTTGACGTCTGCGAAATTAACAAATTCCAAATACTTAGCCTGGTCATGTTCATTCAGTGCGGCGATTTCGGCAGCGGTACGGACACGAAAAAGTTTGGAGTTGGTATTATCCAGCACCACTTCTACCGTTACTCCACTTGCTTTCTTCACTGCGAGCAGTTTCGCTACCTCGGGAAGATCAAGTTCATACACGGCAATTTTGATCGTTTTTTTAGCTCCATTGATCGAATCTAAGAGAACTTTTTCCAAGTTGTCACCGATGCGATGCTGATGATAGTAGGGGTCAGTATAACTTTTTCTTGAGTCATGATTAAAAAACGTTTCAATTGAATCTGCAAAACAAGTTGAGTGGACTAAAAACAATAAACTACCGAGCGCAATCATGAAGGATCGTGATACTTTTTTGGTCATGGGGTCCCCTATTTTTTGCTTCAACGTTTAGAAAACATTTTTGGTTTATACACACATTTTATATCGTCACTGAGCGAGGTAGAACCCGGCGCCATAAAATCTTTGGTCAGTACGCTCCCTAGGTGATGCAGAACACTGGGGTCTGAAAAAACATATCCAAATTCACGATTTTGAGTGAGCGAAGTCGTAGAACCGTTCACGGAACCGAGCCAACCCTTCTTTTGATCAATCACCAATGCCTTAGCATGAAGGGCACCTGGCTTCGCTTGAATCAAGATTCGGTCGGTAAATGCGCGAGTAAAAATTCCAGCATGCTCGAGTTCTTGCTCTAAAACAAAAAGTCTTCGTTGATCGGTGTTCGTAGGCTTACTGTAAGCGCAGATGCTCTCTAGCGTGAGGTATACTTTTACATTTCGTTTTGAAGCTGCAAGCAACGCCTGCTTTAACGAAGGATCAGTAAGATATGGTGTTTCAATTTGAATTGAACTTTGTGCAGAGTCAATCAAATGAATCAGAGGAGCGAGAGAAAACGGGCTCACGGTTAAAGCATCCACTTTTGCTAGGCGCAGTAGTTCGGCCAAATCATAGGGGTTTCCAAGTAAATCTGCTTCAAAAATATGGTGAAGGGTTTCGACGACTTCAGACTGCTCTAACACCAACGAAAACTCACGATTGCAATGGGTAGCACCATGGGAAACATCACAAATGCTCGTTTGATCGAAGTTACCTGTACTCAAGAGCGCAAGTTTAAGATCCACCACCATTATCTTGCCGTGCTGAAAACAAGCGTCTTTATTTTTGCATAAATTAGTCTTATTAAATTCGGAGTAAACCCCACCTCGAGCACGTATTTCATTTAAAAAAGTTTTAGCAGAAATACATGCCTCAGGATCGCGTGAGGAAAGTGGCTCAAAAAGACGACAAACCGTCCCCACCGGATTTGGTTCTTGAATGATGCGGACCTGAACCCCCCTACCCTGCGCCGCAAGAAGTTCATTTCTGATCATGGGATCTGTAAAAGTATAAATTTCTAGATCAATGGAGCTTCGTGCGTTTTTAATTAACTCAAGATGGGGAATGGCGATTTCATGGTCGTAGAACGTAATTGCTTGCAAGCTGGGCTCGCAAAAGGCAGGCAATTGAAACCAGAGACTCATCATCGAAGCAAAGCAAACTATTATTTTGATCAGATTCAAACCCCTTTGTTAGCTCAATCGCAGATACTCTATAGCTATAGAGTAGAATGGATAAGATCGAGATTCGCAACTATAAAAAATATAATGATTTTCGATGGATTACTTACTCCAGTGATGTCCGCGCGATTTTTGAGTTACCCACGCAATCATCTCATCGACCAAGGTAAAATCCTCGCCATCGGGATCCACCAAACCATAGGCCTCACGCCACCAGTTGGGAGCTTCAGGATGAAAACCTGCCAAAAATACGCGACCCCGTCCGTAATGAACTCTTGCCGCTGCAACTTGCCCATTAGGATAAGTCGCCACCACCTCTGCATTACTGCCAAGATGATCGCGATAGGGCCCTCCGACAAAATATACATGGCGAGTCTTTCCGCCCCACTGGATGGGGAGGATCGCCACCATTTGACCTTGATTCCAATAAAGAGATGTCTCTCCGGGCATCAGATTAAATCCGAGGTAGTCCACGTCACCCGAATATCGAGTAGCCGCAAATGCACCCGCACAAAAACCAATATAGGCGCCGCCTTCACGGACAAATTTTTGAAGTGCCGCAATGTAAGGTGCAGAAACCGAGGTCACGACGTTTGATGAATATCCTCCTGGTTGAATCCAAACTGCTACCTGATTGAATAGTCCATCTGTGGAGGTGTGTTCATTGACAAACACAGGAATCAAACCATTTCGTGTCGCCATTGCGGCTGCCGCGTGGGCACATCCCTCGGCACACGCTCCAGTGCCGTCATAAATGATGGCCTTGTATCGTAACGCATCTTCAGCCAAAGCAGAAAATGTAAACAATGGCACAGCGAACATAATGACCTGAATTGTAAAAATAAATTTCATATCAATCAAAGTTGCAAAATGCATGCTTAAATAAGTTTGCGCACCTACCCACCCCTCACTTAGACTCAAGCCATGAAAAAGCCCCCCTTTGATTTTGTGTTGGATGCCCTAGAGCCCCTAGAGCTTCGAATCAAACCCATGTTTGGTGCCTATGCTGTCTATCATGAATCCAAAATATTAATGATTCTCAGAAAGAAAGCAACGCCAGACAAAGACACCGGGATTTGGTTTGGAATTCCAGATGAGTTTGTTTCAGAAATTAAAAATGAATTTCCAATATTAAAAGACCTTACCCTCTTTGGTACTCCACCCACTGCTTGGCAAGTACTCAGAGAATCTGAACTCGAATTTGAAGAAACCGTATTTACAATTTGCGCACTCATTAAGAAAAATGACAAACGCATTGGGCGCATTCCAAAAATGAAACCACTCAAGAAAAAGAAGTTTTCTCCGCCGATCAGAATCAAAGTGAAGAAAAACAATAAATAAGACTCAAAGTTTTGAACGCAAGAGAGGCGCGATCGTATAACGGTAGATAGAATTTACCAGTCGCCGCCCAAAGGTCGTCCCCGGATGACGTTCGTCAGCGCCTTCAGGAATTCCATCACTGCCAATTTCACTCGCTAGATCTAAAGTGGCAGCAAAATAAGCTCGAATGGGATTCACTGCCGAGGGATCGTCAGTGACTACTATATTTAAGCTATTTAGCCTCGCGGAACGAGGATCAAGATTAAAGCTTCCTACGATGATTTTCTTTTGATCAAAAATAGCAATTTTCGAGTGCAGGGTTTGTCGATGCAAAAACTCAAACACACGGGTGCCCCATCTCATCAAGCGCGGGCGTAAATTCAAATAGGCAGATTGAGCGAGCAAAAGATCATTGGACTCAAGCGAGTTCGTAATTACCCTGACCTGCACGCCACGCTTGAGTGCGTCTTTGATTGCGCGCTTGAACCGAGAAGTAAAAATACCATAAGGATTTTGGAGATCGATGGATACCTGTGCGCTTTTAATCTCATCAATATAAATGTTCTCTAGACTTCGGTCCCGTCTTTTGGTTTGGGGATCATTCGCATAAAACTTTGAAACCTCACAGGCTTGAATTTTCATTTCCGCGCTCGTAACGATGGTCGAGAGTTCCCCCGAAGTGTTCATTTCTGCATAGGCCGCAGCGACTTTATTTTTAAAATCTTCGTAATCTTTTCGCTCCGGAATCACTCTCGTTTTCACATTCACCCAACTCGAATCCCAACGCTGATCGAAATACACCCCGGCATCTTCCGCAACTTTTCCGTAGAATAATTCGTCAATATCATAAAACGTATGTTTCGCTTCAATATCAGAATTAAAATACCGATCTGAGATATTTCTTCCCCCAACCATAAGAAACTGTCGATCGGTAATCGCAAATTTATCGTGCATGCGGCGATCAAATCGTGGAAGGTGTTTTAGGTTCAACTCATTATAAAATCGCAGTTCTATTCCACTATCTTTTAAGAACTCACGTGCGTCGGCCGACACTTTGGTTTCCAGATCATCGAGGATGATTTTCACTTTCACCCCTCTGGCCACGGCCTCCTTGAGGAGCGCGAGAAAATACAAAGATTTTTCGTCTCGCGCGATCGCATAATAATAACTGATGAGTATTTCTGATTTCGCCATGCGAATCAGTTTCTTTCTTACCTCTAAGTCTTCATTCACGTCTGCGAGTACCCGGATACAAGAAGGCGAATTCATCTCGCTCGGAGACGGACTGACAGTGACAGTGGGTGCTCCTTGGGCAAAAACACACGGAGCTACGCAAATGCCCGCTAAAGCGAAGAGACTGAAAATGAAAAAGCTTGCTTGTTTTTTGTACTGCACGTCTGCGAAAAATACCATATTTTGACGCCCCTGTCTGCAATTATTAAACTAAACCAGTATATTAATTAAATCTCAGTGGTTTAATTAATTTAACCAAAGAAATTAAATAGTTAGGCAAATCAAAGGTGGTCCAAACGAGAGCCACTCAGACCTATTCCATACTTCTATCGCCAAAACCTTGCCTGGTTCGTATTATTTAATTATTTATCGGTCATTTAATAATTAACACACTCGGTCAATTTCGTATTAACCTATAAGCGGACGAAGGTAGCTTCACCCTGTTTCACGGAGGAAACATGTTAGTTTTGAAGTTTTCTCATCTCATGCTCTTGTGTTCGCTTGCACCCGTTACGATTGCAAATGCATCGGAGGATTTCTATGTAGACCC
>CAIMWN010000261.1 GCA_903845155.1 Oligoflexia bacterium | reverse complement strand
TTGCTCGGGGCTCTTGGCTTTGTATCGGTTTTCGCCGGAGTAGCTCAAACCCCGTTCGCATGTGCGATCGCAGCGGTTGAACTTTTTGGGCCAAATATAGGCATTTACGCAATCATTACTTGTGTGATGAGTGCGTGGATGGCACGAGTTTCAAAATTGCATCTTTAAATGAGATTGCGATTACGATCTGCCTTCATGAGCAGTTGCTGTCCCGGGTACTCCTGGAGCTGCTGCGGGATCATCCTTTAAGCATTCGGGCCTGAGTAGGGAGTCAGGCAGAACATCCAGATTAGGAAAGTCGAGTGCAGTAGTTGTGCCCGTGTAAACATCCCAAGCGCGATATTCTGCTGATTGATAATCCTCGAGATTGGATGCAAACTCTTTGGCGGTTGTGGAAGCGTCTTCTTGTTTGCAAGTTACATTAAAGCTCACTGGTTTTTCTACTTTAACATTGCTTACGGAAGGGTAGGTCTGAATTTGAAAAGTATAAGTAAATTTTGGATCTTTCAATGTCGGTACCTTCCCTAAAGATATGGGAGAGGTAAATTGAATGGCTCCATTTTTTGCAAATTGGATGTCGGTGCCAGTGTAATGATCAGGCTTCTCGATCACACACATACAACTCCCATCTTTCTCTGGTTTATCGAGGCAAGCGTTTTTCCCTTTTGCCGACATAGAAATGGCTCTCTTAAAATGAATTGCTGGGGCCGGAGTGTTTGTAGAATTTTGAAAAAGATCTTTATAGCATTTGAGAGAATTTCCAGTGACTTGGGAATAGGCGCTCTGAATTAAGGATAGCCCACCCAATAGAATTAAAATGGTCAGTGCTTTTTGCATGAAGTTCTCCTGCAGGCCTTATCGTCAAAGCGCGTGGATTTGTTGAGGTTAAAGGGTAACTATTGATTAAAATTGAATTTTTTAGGTTTTTGTGATAGCCTCGCACCCTTATGAATCCACGTTTTTATTTTGCTACTTGCCAAGTTGGTGCCGAAAAACCCTTAAAGACCGAGGTATTGGCTAAACACCCGCAACTCCGGTTTGCCTTTTCCCGCCCAGGCTTTATCACCTTTAAAGAAGAGGATGATAAAAAACCCCTGATTACTTCTTTTCAGGGAGTTTTTGCAAGGCTTTGGGGCGTCTCCGTTGGCCAAGCGAAAGATCAAGATGCTTTGCTGAAGCTTATCGAAAGTATTCCAGAGAAATCGATCGTTCATGCATTCGCCCGCGATCTCTATGTGCCCGGTGATGAGCCTGATCTATTTGTGACCAATACAAAGATTATCGAAGTAGTTAAAAATATACCCGAAGAGATCAAATCCAAGCTTCGTTGGTATGAAGTTCCGAAGTTGAATGAGAAAGTTTATGATTTAATTTGGATTGATGATTTTCATGTTTTCCTTGGCACTCACATTCATCTTCCTCATTTAGATGGTGCTCCGGGAAATCAGCCTCAAATTAATTTGCCAGCCGGTGTGCCTTCTCGTGCATACCTTAAAATATCAGAAGCGATTCATCGCTTTAAACCCGAATATGAAAAAGGAATGCAAGTCCTTGAAATCGGGTGTTCACCCGGCGGCGCCAGCATGGCGATGCTAAAGCTTGGCTTGCGTGTAATGGGAATCGATCCAAAGCGCATGGATAACAGTCTTTATGACGAGCCCCATTTTGCGTTTATTCAAAAAATGGCGATCAATATTGTGGAGCCCGATTTGCAAGTCGTGAACCCTGATTGGATTGTGATGGATATGAACATTGCACCATTAGAAGCAATCGACG
>CAIMWN010000260.1 GCA_903845155.1 Oligoflexia bacterium | reverse complement strand
CTGGCTGGTCCTTACATTGAAGGCTGACGATGAGATCCATCAGAGAATTCTATTGCAGGTAGACTGATGCTATGAGCGAGTTCATCCCAAGTAAGACAGCGGAAGAATCACAAGAAGATGCTGCTGAAATTCAAGCCATCAAGGATCGCGATGCTCAAATTGCTGCAGACAAGCCCCCACATCACGAATAGTTCTACGGCGTGGCGAAGTTACTAAATAATTCTTACTGCTAGATTTCCCAAACCAAGAAATTGGTAGTGGTTCTGTTAGCGAAGTTGGTGAAACTCCAACACTGTCCCGCAACTGTAATGGCACTTAAATGCCTAAGTCAGGTCGCCTAATACCTCCACTGAAGTATCCAGCCTCGGAGGAAGGCCTGGTCTTTAATTGCATTTATGTGATTGAGCCACCTTTCTCCCTCTATGTAAGAGGGAGTTTTCTTTTGTCTACACGTTTATTTACATCGGTAATTTCGACAGCGCTCAGCGCTGCCTTGCTTCTATTCACATTATCGATTCCCGCACATGCAGTTCCCCTCGAGAAACCGCAATTAGTCTCATTTACATTCACCCCAAATGAAATCGACCAAAAATCTGGACCTAACCAAGTTGATTTCACGCTGACAGTTTCTAGCCCAACCGGGATTTATAATCAAAGCGCAACGATCAATCTGGTGAATTCACTAGGAAATATCAATTTGATTGCCACGTTAAAAAGAACTGATAGTCCAATCGTCCCAAGCCAGACTTTAGTTACATTTAAAGGCAGCTTATCTATTGCCACAAATATTCCTGCCGGACCCCTCTTTATGTCTGTCGACAATCTCTACAGCTTGGGGCTTAACGGAAATAAGGGTTATCCAAATAATACTTTCTATCCAAGCAAGGTCAGAGAATTAGTTGGCGCAACAACAGCTTTGCTTGTGAGGAATAACGGCATCCTTAGTTACTCATACCCGACCTTTATTGGCCCAACATACAATGATCCAAATTATCTTCTTCCATGGGTAGACCCAAAGTTCGCACTTGCTTCATATCCATATTGGAATGTGGGAGAGATCTTTAATCCCAGTGATTACTTCGAAGTCGGTGTTCCAAATATGCCACTGCTAGTAAGAACAACTACCCCAAGGGTTTGTTCAACTGATGGGAAAACGATGAAGTTTATTGCTATGGGTATTTGTGATTTTACTGTTTACACAGCTAAAACAAATGACTACCTTGAGTACGACTTTTACTCAACAGCTGATGAATATAACAATCCAATCATGTTTGCTAGATCAACATTCAAGCTTCGTGCCCCTTCAGTACCTGCTCAATTAACGACTAGCGTAGGAACACGAGTAACTGTTGCATCTGTATATGACTATGACGGGGCAACGATTATTTATCCCCAAACACTCACGCCAAGTGTCTGCCATCCAACGGGAGTGAATGTAAATATCGCATCAGTTGGAACATGTAAATTGCAATATGTAACCCTTGATGGCACCTTTCACGGTGCTGATACTGCGACTGTCACTTTTGATATCGGAACTCCTCAGACCATCAATGTGAGTACCGTGAAGAAGCAGACCAGTATTAATACTCCAGTCAAACTTGAAGCCTCTGCTTCTAGTGGGTTGCCTGTTACGTACTCAAGTCAAACGCCAAAAGTATGCGACGCAACTTTAAACACTTTGGTTCCTATTAAAAAGGGAATATGCATAGTTACTGTCTCTCAGACCGGATCAAGTACTTATGATCCTGCTACGCAAAGTGTTTTTGTAAAAATAAAATAGCGAAAAAATAGTCAGACTCTGAAATCTGCTTAGTCTGCTTTCGGTGCCTTAGGCGCAGGGGCAGCAGCAGGTTTTGGAGTCTCTGCTTTTGGAGTACTTGTTTTTGTAGTGCGTGAATCAGTTTTGTAGAAACCTGAGCCCTTGAAAACAACACCCACATTT
>CAIMWN010000259.1 GCA_903845155.1 Oligoflexia bacterium | reverse complement strand
GGGCCGAGAAAGGGGCTCTTTTTTAATTTCAAAGTTAGTACTGAGGCCTGGACCCCAGTGATTTGCGTCACGACTATAGCCAAAGTCGAGGGTGTAGCGTCCATCTTCTTTTAGATATTTTGCAAGTGTTCTGCCGAGCTCAGTGGGGGCGAGGGGGTCAATTTGAAGTGAATTATTTCCCACTTTGAATATTTCGTCTGCATTTACACGTCTGAGTTTCCCCGTCACTGTTGAATGTCGCCAACCATTGAGCCGGGTAAAGGTAAAATAAACCCATTTTGGTGAGTAGGCTAATTTGAATTCTATTTTTACAACGCGATGTGGACCTACTTTTCCGCCTAATTCTAAGACTTTGGCCTTATTGTCGAGTACCAACTGCCTGGGGAGCAACTCATAGTGAGTTTGGTTTTCGGTAGCGTTCAATACTTCATCGGCTTGAGTGATGGGTTTAGAGTGGTACTGAATACGACCGAAGGATGAATTTTCCGCGGTGAGGAAGAAATCAATATTCTTTTGATCATGAACTGATATTTGGATTACCTTCATGAATTCACGAGATAGCCGCTTGTCTTCAAGCCAATGAGTGAGGGCCTGAACTCTTTCTTGAGGAGTTTGGATTGGCGTAAAAGGATGCCACTCTGTGTAAAATCTGCACACTGCTCGAGAAGGAACGAGCGTATCTCGGTCCGCGTGTTCTTCCTCGCAATAAAGAGGATCTGCTTTAAAAACGGTGAGAATTGCATTC
Source organism: Oligoflexia bacterium (assembly GCA_903845155.1). Classification (GTDB taxonomy): domain Bacteria; phylum Bdellovibrionota; class UBA1018; order UBA1018; family CAIMNF01; genus CAIMNF01. The sequence goes on along the minus strand of CAIMWN010000259.1, from coordinate 44,022 downwards.
CGTTTTATTTCGTCCGGCGCGTTTAAAAGCCTTTCAATTTGTGGTCGATTCAACTGGTATCCGAAATTGAAAGACGAGTGCCCGAAGTGAAAGCGTTTCATTTTTTTACCGAGCCCATTTGTGGGTGCAGTCGATGGGAGCGCAGGAAAAATATCATTCTTTCCTACCGTCTCTTGTGCGTCGTTGATGTACTGAACCATTTCGCCGGGTTTAGTATTGGAGTCGCTGATCGAGGTCTCCGCGAGAAGAGTCAGTGCTTGTGAGCCGCCCAAAGCAAAATGATCTTGGTCTACGGTAACAGTAAAGCTGCGTCTTGTGGTTTCAAACGAATCAAAAAGAATATTTCGTTGCCGAATCGTTTGATTGGTCTCTCTGAATATTTTATGTTTTCCGTCTGGGAGATCGGCTGCAAGATTGACGCTATCAATAGTACGCCCTCGGCTGAGGGTGATGAGCCAAGCAAAGTTAAAATCATGCCTGTGGCTTTCGCTAGTTTTATTGGCCACACTCCGCTCAATCTTAGTTACCGTCCAGATTTCAGAGGGTGAAAGGGGTTTTTCTGAGAGGCTCTGTGACAGTGCAAAGCGGCCTTTTACTGCTTGATCATATGCCTCACGCCCCTGTTCAGTGTCCATGTTGTAGCGATAGGTGAGGTCGTAAATTTTAGATGCACTTTTGTCTGTAGAGATGCTAAAGGGCACCAAAGTCACATTGAGGGGAGAAAATTCGATCGTTTCTAATACGGCAAAGCCTTCTATGATAGGCTTCGATTGTATGCTGATTTGATGAGAGCGCGAGCTTCCCTTAGCCAAGGTCTTGGTGAGTTTCACTTGTGCAACGTGGTTATTCTCTTTGAGTACAGTAATCGTAAAATCATCTCGGATGTAAAAATGCTGATTGAAGCCATAGTGCACGTTGGCCACGAGAGGTATTGGACTTACGCTAAAGAGCGCGTTCGCACCAATTTCAATGGCGCCATAGCCAGTGTAGGCGACTAATTCAAAATCAGCTAATTTCTGGAAAGCTTCACTACTGAGGGGTAAGCGTGCCGGAAAAGTAACTCGGTTCAGAATTTTTGCAAAACGAGGATAAGTTGAAGGATCCAAGAAGTAGTTGGGTTGCTTGACTTCAAGTTCGGTAATATTAGGATCATTGAGTGTGGGTTCGGAGCTGAGATCGGAAGAAAGTGCTGCCATGGCCTTCTTCATTTGTTTGCGATATTGACGTTTGGTAAGGTGAGATTCGGGTGAAAGGGAAGTCGATATACTTTTTAAATCAGGATCAGTTTTCGCTTCCGTTTCTAAATCCTCTTGTTGTTGGTACCAATCTGAACTTTCAAGTTTTCGATGATCTTCTGAAATGCTGGGTAATTCACTATATTGGGGAAGCTCTTTGAGGAGCTCCGCATCCGTTTTTTCTTTATGAGCGGATACTTGCCTAACGTCTACAAACTGAATTCCTGCGCGTCCACCGATATAAAAGCGAAGTGATAAAGTCGCGTCCGCGCCGATTGGAATATCCGGCCCCACGCTTAATATGGGTATCGAAGATTCAATTCGAAATAGATCCACCACGGACCAGGTATTTCTTAGATCGTAATTATCGTAAAGGGTGCGTGACGAATGAAGCGTGAGGGAGTCACTCCCGATTGGTATTTGCACTAGGTCTAAACTGGACACTGAATCAAAGATTGCCTGAGTAATCTGTAAACTTGCTTGATCTCTGAGCTGGCCAAGCGATGACACAAATTCATTACTCCATTGACCAAATGTAGTGCTTTGGTTTGATTGAGCAAAAGCAGGCGCTGACCTGCTGAAAGCGAGGGTGAGTAAACCCAATGCGAGTAGCTGATGTTGACGAGGTTTTTTAATTGTTTTCATTAAATTCTGTGGTGGACGATAGCACAATTTCGCTGTGGTTCCAACGACTAGTGCTGATTGGATGAGATTGAAATGATTATTTAAGTGCACTCAATGAAAATCGTTTATTTTTTCCTATTCAAGCTCGGTTTTCATCACCATAATCGGGCTATGGCGGACCCTAAATCAGCATTCTTAAATGGAAATACCCTCAATCTCATTCAGGCGCCTGTTGCGCTCGGGCAGGACTGCGAAGGCGTAGATGAAGCCCCTGGAATTCTGATCGCGAATGGACTGGTTCAACAAGTTGAAGCTTTGGGATGGAATGTAGTAAAAAACTCAGTTATTGATAGCCATCATCTCAGGTGGAATTCACCTGAAGCAAATGTGCCTGCACGACAGCCCGGTCTCAACATCAAATTTCCGCTCGAGCTCGGTGAAGCCTGCCGCGATTTAGCAGTGCTATCCAAGCAATCGCACGACGAAAAGGCTTTTACGCTCACATTAGGAGGGGATCACAGTATCGCAATTGGTTCAATTGGTGGAGCACTCCTCGCTAGGCCAGACTTGGGCGTGATTTGGGTTGATGCCCATGGTGATTTTAACACTCCAGCGACTTCTCCGAGTGGCCATATTCATGGGATGCCATTGGCGTTCCTTGCAGGACTAATGAAGCAATACCAGCTTCCTAGTTTTGATTGGTTGAAAAATTTCCTCGGTCCGGATCAGCTCGTTTTGATTGGAATTCGCTCCATTGATCCAGAAGAAAAGCTACTCATGAAAAAGTGGGGCGTGCATGTTTTTTCGATGACCGAAATTGATCGCGATGGAATTGGTGTGATTATGGAAAAGGCAAAAGACATTCTTTTTAAGAGTGGAAATCGTCCTCTACATTTGAGTTATGACATTGATGCAATCGACCCGCATTTTGCACCAAGCACGGGCACCAAGGTTCGGGGGGGGCTCAATTACCGTGAAGCCCATTACATTGCTGAAACACTTGCTGAAACGAAACAGTTAGTAGGAATGGATTTGGTGGAGATCAATCCGCGACTGGGTTACCTTGACCCGGCTTTGCGTTCTGAGAAAAACCTTACCGTTGAAATTGGCTTAGAGTTAGTCGCATCGGCACTCGGTAAGCGCATTTATTAAATTAAACGAACACTGATCCTAAGCTGTTAGCGGCCACCTAGTCTTTTGCTAAAAGTGCCTTGAGAGCCTTGAGTTTTCTTTTTTCTTCGGGTTTTAATTCGGGGTACCGAAGATCCATTTGCTTAAAGCGGTCAACCAGGATTTGAGAAATGATGAGCCGTGCATTCCTTTTGTCGTCGCCGGGCACGATGTACCAAGGGCAATTTTGAGTCGCAGTGTTCTGAATGCATTGTTCATAGGCACTTTGATATTCTTTCCAAAATTTTCGCTCGCGGATATCGCTGCTAGAGATTTTCCATAATTTCTTCGGATTTTGGAAGCGATCGAGGAGGCGTTTTTTTTGTTCCGTTTTAGAAATGTGGATAAAAATTTTAATGATTTCGTAGCCCTGTCTCCCTAAGTAACTTTCATAATTTTCGATGTCAGAAAAACGATTCTTCCAGAATTTCCTATCGTATTTGTTGGAAGTGGGCAGTTTTTCCGCATCTAAAAGCTCAGGGTGAACGCGGGTAACGAGTGCTTCCTCGTAATAAGAGCGGTTGAAGATTCCAATTTGACCGTGTGCAGGTAACGCATGATTGGTGCGCCAAAGAAAATCGTGCTCTAGGTCTACCGTTGAAGGAGCCTTAAAGCTCATCACCGAGCAGCCCTGTGGATTTACCCCTGACATGACGTGTTTGATTGCACCGTCTTTTCCTGAAGTATCCATCCCTTGAAATATAATAATGAGAGATTTCTGATGTTCTGCGTACAAAAGTATTTGTGACTCTTCAATGAGTGCGTGATTGGTAAGGAGTAATTCATTGTATTTCTCGTCTGATTTGTAAGCCGGTTTTGCAGTGACCGGAATATCAGATAGTCTGAGACGTTTGTTAGAATTGATCTCAAAATAATTCACTTTATTTTTACTCATAGGTTCATTCCACGCTAGCACAATTGCTTTCATGCTCCTAGTTGGAGATGGTGGGGCATTTTTTCCCTGAGTTTGGTTTAAATTTGGCTGAATCGCCCTGGTGAGGTGGCGTAATTTATGCAGGATAAAGGGTGTTCCTAGGTTCAGCGAGGAAGAGGGTGATTTTATGGCAGAGGGTAAAGTTGAAATTAAGGATCTCCTGAAGGACGATGGCTACTCGCAAGAGGAGAAGTATTTTTATGAACTCAATAAGGAGTTAGCTGCGAAGTATCGCCAGCGGGTGGCAAGGAACGCGATCAGTGGCGTAAACCCGGATATCTCAACCGCACCGCAGGTGGATGTGGTTAAAGGCAGCAAGAAAGCGAACTCAGATAAATTAAAGAAGATCAGCAAGTGGGCACCCTGATAGAAGTGATGAAGATGCAATAGTTGTCGGAGCAAAATACCGTACTTAGCTCATCATAGTGAGGATTTTTGGAAGTGAGTTTTCATCGATCAGGATGAAGGACTCATCTTGTTCTGAATAGGCAAAAACGTCAGCTTTTTTTAATTCAAACCACCAGCCATGAAGTTTGACAGCGCCAGCGTTAAGTGCTTTTTGAACCTCAGGGTAGCTCTTTAAATTTTCAATTTGGAAGAGGACATTTTGTTGGGAGAGTGAATTATGATCGGCGGCTTGAAGTGTGTTTTCCATGCCGTATTTGAGCCACTCTTTCAAGTTCTCGCTTTGAACTTTTTTAAGTCCCTGATGAATAGCGATCATGGCTCCGCACTCAGAGTGCCCGCAAATAATGATGTGTTTCACTTGTAGGGCTTTCAATGCAAAATCAATTGCCGCTCCTGCATAGTGACATTCGGCTGCATCTTCTTCATACGGTGGAATGATGTTTCCGACGTTGCGAAGAACGAATAGGTCGCCCGGGTCCGTAGAGGCGAAAACGTTTACTGCAACGCGGCTATCTGAGCAAGTAATCAAGAGCACGTCGGGGCTTTGTCCGAGCGCTAGTTTCTCGAAGTGCCCCAGCATATGCGGGCGCACTTTTTTTCTGAATTCAACGACACCTTCAACGAGTTTTTTCATATATTAAAAGTTTCAATCGCATTTTTTAAGAGTCCAATGCATTCATCTGCCTCGGGCTTAGTCATGAGGAGCGATGGCCCCATGATGATGAGGTCACCATTCACGCCATCGGCTTGACCATAATTTGGCCAAAGAATAATTCCCTGGTCTTGAGCGTGCTGAGCGAATTTAGCTGCGAATTTTTTAGAGATAGGGAAGGGGGCTCGGGTAGTTTTGTCTTGCACAAACTCCACACCAGCCATATGGCCAATGCCGGTAACGCAACCGACGTAATGGAGTGGAAGTATATTTCGCTTCAATTCTTGTAACCAATATTCAGAAACCGCGTGGGATTTTTCAAGCACTGCATGGGTGTTTAGGAATTTTAAAACTGCATGCACCGTAGCGGCGAGCGAAGGCACTTGCATGTAAGTTTGAGCATGCATAAAGCCACCGCTGGCGCGTTTCATTTGATCCACATCACTTTGTTTTACCATTACCGCTGAGGCTGGAAGCATTCCAGCATTGATCCCTTTTCCGAGGACCGCGATATCAGGTTTCAATCCATAATGTTCGCTTGCGAAAAATTTTCCGGTTCGTCCCGCTCCGCACATCACTTCATCGGCAATCATCAGGATGTCGTTCTTTTTGCAGATTTCCTGCACGCGTTTGAAATAACCTTGGGGTGGAACCCATGCGCCAGTAGATGAACCACTCACGGGTTCAAAAATAAAGGCGCTAATCGTTCTGGCCCCTTCTTTTTCGATGAGTGTTTCCAATTCCTGTGCATAGTAATCAGCACCCTTTGCGTGATACTCGGTGAGAATCTCATCGTAAGTTTCAGTGCTTTGAGTGAAAGGAGCACGGTAGCCATAAGGTGCAGAAACAGTAAGAACTGATGAAATCAGTGGACCATACACTTTTTTATAGTGAGGGCGCCCCGAAGCCGAGAGCGCGTATAGTGTATTTCCATGATAGCCGGGAGTCCGGGAAATCAGTTTGTGTTTATTTGGAAATCCGCGGTCTACCCAAAGTTGTCGAGCAAATTTAATGGCGGCCTCTACTGCTTCGGACCCTGAGGAAAGAAGTGCGACTTTGTTTAAGCCGAGTGGTGCTGCTTTTTCGGCGAGCAGTGCTGCTGCATCTTCCATGATTTGCGTAGTAAACTGTGTGCCGTTCACATAGGCCACTTTTTTAATTTGTTCAAAAATAGCAGCAGCTAGTTCTTCATTGCCATGGCCGAGATTGGTGACGAGCGCTCCACCCGAAGCATCAAAATATTTTTTACCTTGAGTATCAAATAGGTTTACTCCCTTGCCATGGGTACAAACAGGATAGGCTTTGGAGAGGTTGCGAAGTAAGACATTACCCTCGGGGTAGTGGATAGTTTTCATGGAAGCGTCCTCATAAACATATTGAAATTAAACCGCGAAAACAGCCCTGATGCAATCATTTGTATGGGAATACTATGCAATCATTTGGATGCGTTTGCCGATGAGATAGGCGAGAATGCCAAAGAGAGCTGAGAGGTAGGCGGTATGTGAAAATCCAGTGATTTCAATGCTACCAGGTAATTGCATTACGACCCAGCCTCCCATAAATGAAGCAGATGCAGCGCCCAGTTGTTGAATGCAGGAGTTTAAACTTAAAAAACTACCGCGTCGGGACGGAGGAATGCTGGAAGAAATCATGGTCATTGCAGGAATCATTCTCGCATTTGATAGTACAAAAAAGAGAGTGGTAGCAGTGAGGACTAAATATAAACTCACATGACCCACATGAGTAATGACAAAAATAGGAATTAAAAATAATAATCCGGTTTTGTTAAAAACAGTACGGGCTCTGAATCGATCACAAAGTCTCCCCATATAGGGCCCACTAAATGCGGTGAGAGTTCCTCCTAGCAAATAGACGAGAGGTAAATGATTCTCAGGAAATCCTGTGTTCGAAACAATATACGGACTGATAAATGGAATCACCATGAATTGGGAAAGCATCATGAGAAAAGTCGTGAGGAGTGCTTTTCGGGAATTCGGATCAGCGAGATTTTCAGTAACCCCTGAAAAGATGCCTGAATAGTGGCTTCTTAAGTGAGTGGTTACGTTGGGTACATATTTAGAAACGAGAATGAGCGTGCCGATTCCAATACTCACAATGGTAATGAAGGGGGCGTGCCACCCAAATTGATTGGCGAGAATTAATCCTGCAGGTACGCCCACGATGGCGGCGAGTGAAAATGAAGTCATGAGGCGGCCAGTAGCGCCACCCCGTTCATGAAGTGAAAACACATCGCCAATGATGGCAAAGCTGATTCCAGAAAGCAGGCCACCAAATGCCCCCGAAACCGCACGGGCAATTAAAAGAAATAAATAATTAGGGGCAAGTGCACAGCAAAGCGTACCGATGAGGAAACCAAGGTACGAGCCAATGAGTGCATGCTTACGGTCGAGTCGATCAAAAATCAGTGAACCCAAGAATCCAAAAATTCCTGCGGTGAGGGAGTAGATAGAAACGAGAAATGAAAATTGTTGGGGATTGATTTGAAACAAACTCATGAGCTTCGGTCCGAGTGGCATGAGAACCATGAAGTCCATCGTGTTGGTGAACATGAGCATTGCAAGCACGACCACAATCCATTTTTTGCGCTGAGGCGAAAGTTCTCGAAGCGCATTTTCGCGAGCCCGATAGGGTTCTTCGAGAGGTTGTAGTGTGGGATCGGGCATGATAATTAGTATACATGGCAAAAATTCAATCTGCATTTCCAAAACCGATCTTTTTAGGCGCATCTACCCGTACTCCCATTGGAAAATTCGGCGGTACCTTAAAACGCCTACAGGCAGGCGAACTTGCAAGTCTTGCGCTGAAGGAAAGTATGCGCCGTGCGTCACTCGGCGGGCGCGGACCTGCTTCTTCCCTAGCTGACTTTGTGTTTTTGGGACAAGCAAGGCAAGCCGGGGCCCGTCCCAATCCTGCTCGTCAGGCCACCATTTTTGCAGGTCTCCCAGAATCGGTTCCAGCCATCACTTTTAATCAAGCTTGTGCTTCCGGTTTGGCGTCAGTGATTTCAGCGGCGGAAAAAATCGCGCTTGGTCGCGCCACTTCCATTTACGCAGGTGGGGTCGAGAGTATGTCGAACACGCCATATCTTCTGATGCAGGGGCGGTGGGGTTTGCGAATGGGAAACACGGAGATGATCGATGGCATGACTCAAGACGGTTTTCTTTGTCCGATGGCGAAGATGCTGATGGGTGCTACCGTTGATTCTTACTTGGCGCGTGATCTTAAAATCTCAAGATCAGAGCAAGATGAATATGCGCTCCAGTCGCAATTGCGTGCTGAAAATTCGTGGAAAAGCGGCCTGTTTGCGGCAGAAACTTTTGAAATTACGGGCGATGAAAAAAATCCGAGCCTGAAGGATGATGAGCACCGTCGATCTCAAACTACTCTCGAAAGTCTCGCGAAGCTTCCCCCTGTATTTGATAAAGAAGCGGGAACGGTCACTGCAGGAAATGCGAGTGGTGTGACGGATGGAGCTGCATTTTTGCAAGTGTGTGGTACGAAGCAATCGACCAGTGAAGTGGAGTTACTCGATTATGAAATGGTCGCTCTCGATCCGAAGTTGATGGGCCTGGGTCCCGTAGATGCGGTAAGAAAGATGCTGGCAAGACAAGGTCTCACTGTACTCGATTTAGAATCGGTGGAGCTAAACGAAGCATTTGCGGCTCAAGTGATTGCATGCAATCGGGAGCTGAAAATCCCTGCAGAAAAGCTCAATCCACGAGGGGGCGCAATTGCGATTGGTCACCCGATTGGTGCAACGGGCACCCGCATTTTAACGACGCTCATTCATACGCTTAAAAATAAACCGGGTGCACTTGGAGTGGCTACTTTGTGCGTGAGTGGTGGTCAAGGTGTGGCGGTACTTGTTCGTCAATGCTAAACCAGCACTGAAAAAGACTTGCAGATTTAAAAAAACGATGGAATTCTAGATTCTAAACAAAACCTTAAGAAGGAAAAATAACATGAACATGAAAAACGTATTCGCAGCATCAATGATCGCAGGATTAATCGCAGGCTCAGTAGCAAAAGCTCAAGACCACAAAGACGCAGTAAAAGCAGCTCCAGCGGCAGCAACACCAGCTGCAGCTAAAGATTCTTGCAACGGTAAGGGCGGCTGTGATGGCAAAATGAACATGAAGGGCAAAAAAGCGAAAGGCAAAAAGGCTGATAAAAAAGCAGCTCCAGCAGCAAAAACAGATGCAGCTGCTCCAGCTCCTGCAACTAAATAATTTTTGTTTCATTCTTAGGAATTAAATATGAGGGCAAAGTGATTCAGTTCACTTTGCCCTTTTTTGATGATAAATGAATACCAAATGGTGGAAAAAAGAAGCTTATTCAAGAATTACGGTGTGGGAGTGGGGCTCAGGCCCAAGCATTATCCGGTATTCTTGAATCCGGAGACCAGGCCAAAGGTGGTTGATTGGGTGGAAGTTATTGCTGAAAACTTTATGGGTGGAGAGTTATTTCATCACCCTCAGCCTCTTAAAAACTTAATGAGGCTCAGAGAAAACTATGCGATTGCCCTTCACGGCGTATCCCTTAGTTTAGGCTCTGCTCACGACCTGGATGCTGAATACTTAAAAAAATGGAAAGCCCTCATCGATCAAGTTGAACCCATTGTCGTTTCCGATCATCTTTGCTGGACGAGAGTCCATGGCATTCAAACTCACGATTTGAATCCACTTCCTTATACACCAACCCTCGTCAATCATGTCGCGCGTAAAATTATCCAAGTACAAGATTTCTTAAAACGTAGGATTTTGATTGAGAATGTTTCAAGCTATCTCACTTTTGACTCATCACAAATGAGCGAAGCTGAGTTCTTGATAGAAGTGGCAACGCAAGCGGACTGCGGCCTTTTGCTGGATATTAATAATGTATACGTCAGTGCGAGGAATCACGATTTTGACCCGCGAGCTTTGCTATCCCAACTTCCGCACTGGCGAGTCGGACAAATACATCTGGCAGGGCATACTGAAATAAATGGCTTCCTGATTGATACTCATGACCATCCTGTGAGAGATGAAGTGTGGAATTTATTTCGTTGGTACGGCGAGCAGTATGGTCATGCAAGTGCAATGATTGAGCGTGACGGCAAGATTCCAGAATGGAGTGAGCTCGAAAAGGAAATCGTGAAGATGAAGAGTCTGACGATCAGCGAATCTGTTTCCACCGTAGATGTTCCCACGCCTCACTCCACAGTGCTTAAAAAATCACCATTGAGCCCATACGAGCAAACATGGCAGAAAAGTTGGGCGGATTCACTTATTGGTGATTTTCAAATGACAGGAATTAAAAATCAACCGCCTTTGAGTGCAGAATCTCGTTTTGAGTTTTACGAAAATGCATTTTGGATTCGATTAGATGAAGCCTTGAGTATCGATTTTCCTAAGCTTAAAGGCGCTTTGGGTGAGGAGGCTTGGACCGAAGTCCTGTTTGCATCTCTTTCTCAATTTCCTCCTCAGTCGTGGACCTTAAACGATCTTGGTGAAAACTTAATTCAATGGTGTCGTGAGACGAATCACCCACAACTAGGACAGGCAGAATTAGAATGGGCTGGCATAAAGGCAAGCGCCCTGGGGGAGCAAGGTCTTCCTCTAGGGGTGAATCCGTGCTTTGAGGAGCTCGGGCATTTAAGCGAAAATGAGCTGAATTCCGTGATTTTAGTGCCTCATCCGAGTATGCAGTGGGTAGTACCCGAAAAGTCATTAGTGTGGTATGATGCGGCTGAGAAGAAACAGACGTTTGAAGAACCAGAGTGGCGTGGCGTGTTAGCGCTTAAGGAAGCAACACCGCTCTCTCAATTGAGTATTTATGAACCCTACTTTTTGGAGTGGGTAAGATCGGGGATTATTTGTGGCTGGAAAAAAAACGCAAGCACCTAAAAAAACTGTCGACCAAATCGAATTGATTAAACCACTCGTAAAAGACATTCTGCTCTCAATAGGTGAAAACGCCGCACGAGAAGGTTTGAGAGATACACCGAAGCGCTACGCAAAGTCGATGCACTTTCTTACTTCCGGCTACCATGAAAAGGTGGAAACAGTAGTGGGCAGTGCGCTCTTTAAAGCCGAGTCGAGTGAGATGGTCATCGTGAAAGACATTGAACTGTATTCATTATGCGAACACCATATGCTTCCGTTTTTTGGTAAAGCGCATGTTGCCTATATCCCTGACAAAAAAATTATTGGTCTTTCAAAAATTCCACGGGTCGTCGATCTCTACGCTCGCCGCCTTCAAGTACAAGAACGACTGACCGCTCAAATTGCAGATGCGCTCATGAATGTGCTCCAACCACTCGGTGTGGCCGTAGTCATTGAAGCTGCCCATTTTTGCATGATGATGCGCGGAGTGGAAAAGCAAAATAGTAAAACGATTACCTCTGCAATGAGGGGTGATTTCTTTACGGATCCCACGACCCGTAAAGAGTTTTTGCAACTGATTCGAAATTGAGTTGAAGCGATGCTCATCGATGCGCACGCTCATATCACTCATATCGAAAATGGATGGCTAGACCGCGCTCGGGCAAGTGGGGTGAAGCATGTTATTCTCGGTGGAACTCACCCTGAGGACTGGATTCAACAGATTGAGCTCAAGAAAAAATTTGGTGCTGCTCTCCATTTAAATTTTGGTTTGCACCCATGGTGGGTCGAGAAGTTGAGCGATACTGAGATTGATAAAGCGCTGGTGCAACTGCAAGCGCTTCTGCCTGTCGCTGAAGGCTTGGGTGAAATCGGGCTTGATTTTTTTACAGATAAACGAGATTCCACCCAGTTTCCAAAACAAGAAGCCGTATTTCGAAGCCAGATCGAAATAGCAAAGGTGACTAAGAAACCAATGGTGCTTCATGTGGTCAGAGCCCACCAGAAGGTGACTCAAATATTGAAAGAATCCAATTTGACTTTACCTTTCATGATTCATCGTTATTCAGGCAATGTCACTGAACTGAAACCGTATTTAGAATTGGGTGCTTTCATCTCGTTCAATGCCGATTTCGCGAGTGTGCATGGTCATGAAAAGTCAAAAAAAGCATTGCGGGCGACTCCTCAGGATCGACTCCTGTTCGAAACGGACACGGGCGAGCCGGCAGATGTGGCGCCACTCTATGTAAAAGCCTCGGAACTATTGGGGATTTCGTCTGAGCTGCTTCAAGAGAAAGTGGCTGAAAATATTCGAAAAATTGGGTACACTCTCTCTTCATGAATCCAAACACAGAAATTCTACCCATGACCGACGGTGAACTCGAAACATACAAGCTTCACAGGCGCTTTGACCGGATGGGGCGTTTAGTCGGTGATGAAGCGATGGAAAAGCTTTTCCGTTCTCATGTAATGATCATTGGTTTAGGTGGAGTGGGTTCATTTACCGCCGAGTCGCTTGCGCGTTCGGGTGTGGGGAAAATCACCCTCGTAGATTTCGATGAAATATGTATCACTAATTTTAATCGCCAACTTCATGCCCTTCAGGGACTCGTGGGTGAGAAAAAAGTAGAAGTGATGGCTGAGCGCCTAAGAAAAATTAATCCTCAGGCTAAGGTTCACCCCATTGTTAAATTTTACAATGCCAGATTCAGTCAGGAAATTTTTAAAGAAGCAGAAGATGTTTTAGAGTCGCGTCCCGATTTCGTAGTGGATGCGATCGATAGCATCACTCCAAAATGTCATTTGCTTGAGTTTTGCAAAAACGAAAACATTCCTATTGTCACCTCTACCGGTTCCGGCGGAAAGCTTGATCCCACTAAAATTAAAATTGCCGATCTTGCAGATACGGTGATGGATCCACTCGCCAAGGCAGTGAGAAGAATATTGCGCGATCAGCATGGTTTTCCAGAAACGGGTGCATTTAATATTAGAGCGGTTTACTCTGATGAACCTTCTACGGCTCCTCACGAACTCCATTACGATCATGGAAAAGGCTTTCGCTGCGTTTGTCCTCAAGGTCAGAACGAATTCTTTAATTGTGATAACCGGAATGTCATCCTTGGAAATGCAAGTTTTGTGACTGGAGCATTCGGTCTTGCTTGTGCATCGGTAGTAGTGAAAGAACTTACTCGCACTTCATGAATAGAAACTTCACCAATATCATTCGCTTTGGAATGGACGAATGTTTACCTGCAATCATTCGCGATTCGAAGTGGTTCATGTATCCTTTTATGGTTTATGCTTTTAAGGGAACAAACGTAAAAAAGCACATGGAGTTTAAAAGTTACGCGTGGAGACTCAGCGATCAGGAGTTCTCAAAAATTTATAATGAAGTGGAATGTATTGGGAATGATCGCGATACCGATCTCAATACGGCGTGTATTGAAATGATTGCCCAAGCACTTCAAATGCCCAACGGTGGGGCAATAGCCCTTAAGGTACTAGATGTAGGCTGTGGCCGTGGGTTTCTTGCCGAAAAAATAATCAAGTTGGGGCATGAAGTGGAAGGGTGTGACGCGCTCGACTCCGTTCAAATTCCAAAAATGAAATATACTCAAGCCTTGGCTGAGAAATTGCCTTACGCGGATCAAAGTTTTGATGTGGTGGTATGCACTCATACGCTGGAGCATGTGAGGAATCTTGATTTGGCGATTTCCGAATTAAAGCGAGTAGCGAAAACAAAATTGATCATCGTAGTGCCAAAACAAAGACCCTTTTATTATACTTTGGATTTACACCTACAGTTTTTTCCTTACGAGCGAGCACTGACCGATCGAATTGGTCTTGATTCTTTTCTATGTAAGGACGTGGGTGGAGATTGGTATTACGAAGCGTCACTCGGATTGAGCGGCTAATTCGATGAGTGGGTAAAGTACTTTACCTAAAACTTGGGGTCTCAATTCTTCACTGGCAACGGTGTCTTTGCCGTCTGGATTTTTCATAACAGCGCCCTTGCTATCGTGCGCGTAAGTTACAAATTTAAAACTGGCGGCCTTGCTGCTGAATTCAATCATTTTGTCGGATGGTAATGTCGTGTTCTCTGGAATCAGTGCGTCCGCTTCAGACATTGCAACTGGGTTTTCGGATTTAAATTTCCACATGAATGAGGGGTAGGAAGGGTAGGTTGAATGGTTTCTATTGGCTTTAGGGTCACTTTCTGCTCTGTAATGCCATTCGCCACCTAAAACTTGATAACGGTCATCGAGCTCTAGGTCGTATCGAAGGTTTAATTGTTCAATTCGATCTGTCTGCTCAGAATCCGTTGTTGCATGATCTGGCATCGTTTCGGAAGCGTACGAAAGTTGCATTTCTACGCCTACTAGATAAGCCGTGCCATGGGCCCGAAAAGCCGCACTTGGATCGCGCGCATTGAGAATGGGAACGGCTGATTCAAAAAGCGATCCTTTTTTATCGCTATTCATATTGTAATAACTAAACTCGTATTCGCTGACCGGTTGATTCCACACTTCAGTATCGTTGTTCTTATTGATAATAAAAGAAGAGTGCTTTTTGCCCAGCAATCCTAAAACACCCAAGTGCCAAACGCCAGGGTTGATCCCTTTACAGGTAGTCTCGGTAACCTTGCCTGAGTGTTCATCGATTTCTGGATGCTTGCTTTGACAAAGATTTCCTTCCAGGATCGTATCATTTTGAATTTTTGAGTTCGCCCAGAGTAAGGTAGCCAATGCTTTTAAATCATCAGGATAGAAGTTCAAGCTATAGCGTCCATCGAGCGAGAGGACCGTGATCATCTTCGTGGGGCGCTTGACGTAAGCTGCGGCAGTGGCCCACCCGTGGCAAATGCCTTCCCATTCTTGAAGTCTCTTGTGATTTTCTTTTGTGTTTTCATAGTGATCAAAAATGGCTTGCCACACATTTTGAGTGAGTGTGAAATGTTCGTCCCCAAGGTAGAGGTCATATTTCTCGGTGGGCGAGAGTTCATCGAGGGTAGCTGCATCCAGGTGATTGATGTTTTTCATCAAGCGATTTAAGCGATCAGAATAGTTTCGGTAATTTCGGGTGAAGTTTTTATTGTTAGTGGTCTTGATAGCGTAGGGGAATGCTACTGATCCCTGAATAAGCGGCCAATAATCACCAGACCAGGGTTGGCTTTTAGCTTTGCCTTTAAAGCCCACGTCTTGATCGAGAGCTAACAAGGAACGATAGGACTCGCCTTTGCCCACGAACTTCTCTACGCGTGCCTGAATACCCTCAGCAAATTCAGTGACTTTTGCATGGGAAACGTTTGGCACCGTACAGGTGAGGAATATGGCTAGTTTGAGTGTAAATCTCATTCACGTGTATTTACAGATACACTCAACCAATGTCAATTAATTATTAAACTTATTTTGTGTAAAGTTAGTTTTACGACATACTGATCATCGCTGTGAGTTTTGCTTTCGACCAAAGTCTAAAGCGATCCACAAACGAGAACGCCGCTGGAACGACCACAAGAGTAAGTAAAGTTGAACTCACGAGTCCTCCGATGATGGCGATCCCCATAGATGTTCTTTGCTTAGATGCCTCGTTGAGTCCCACTGCGATGGGCACAGTGCCAGCGATGAGTGCGAGTGAAGTCATGAGAATAGGGCGGAGTCTTGTTTTTCCGGCTTTAATCATCGCACTCGTTCTATCCATTCCTCCGTCGATCAGCTGGGTTGCATAATCGACGAGCAAGATGGAGTTCTTTACTGCAACCCCAAGAAGCATGATGACACCAATCATGGAGAAGATGTTCAAAGACTCTTGGGTCACTGCGAGTGCAACCATCGATCCGCAAAAGGCGAGCGGAAGTGCAAGCATGATGGTAAATGGAGTAACAAAAGATTCGTAAAGGGACGCAAGCACCAAGAAAATAAAGAGTGCGCCAAACACTACCGCAGTCACCATGCTCTCAGCAAGTTCTTTGAAGTTTTCTGCTTGGCCGACATAGGCGTAGCGGACACCTACTGGAAGAGCTAACTCACCACCCGGGCTGAGCATGGTATCAATTTCTTTCATGACGTCACCCATTCCATAGCCCGGCGTGATATCTGCTTGAATTTGAATGTAACGGGAACGGTCCATGCGATTAATTTTGGATGGGCCCGACTTTTCAACTTTGTTTGCAACGTCAGAAAGAGTGACTAAGTTTCCATTCAAATTTGGAACCGAGTAGAGCTGATAATTACTCTGTACATTTCTTTGGTCTTCCTCAAGACGGGTATGAATATTGTATTCAATACCATTGACTCGATACTTGGCAACGTCGGTCCCTTCAATCAAGCTTCGCATTTCGCCACCTAAGGTAACCGGGGTCACGCCGATTTCGTTTGCACGCGCATTTTTAATTTCTAACTGCACTTCGGGTTTACCGGGGCGGAAATTGATATCGACGTCCTTCAACGCTGGATTTTTCTTCAAACGTGCTAGAACATTCATGGTCACGGCTTCAATTTCAGCTTGGTCAGACCCGACGATATTTAAGTTGAACGGCCTTTGGCCACCGCCCACTGCATCGTAGTCTTTTACTTTTGGACTCGCAAAAGCAAAATCCTTCAACTGGTTCCGAAGGATCTCCTTAAATTGCGAAGTATTCATGCGGCGTCCTTTTGATGGAACGAGTTTTACAAAAAAGGTTCCTACGTTTGCTTCACTATTGGCGTTCCCTACAGAGAGGGCGGAGAGGGCCACTTCTTTGTTCGCACGGAGAATGGTATCAATTTTGGTGGCCACTTCATTGGTGGCGTCGAGAGATGCACCCGGTGGCAAATCGAAGTCGACCGAGAACTCTCCAGCATCTTGAGGTGGAAGAAACGTCTTCGGTACAAACTTAATGGTACCCATGCAAACGAAAAAAATCACTACACTGAGTCCAAGCGCGCGGCCTGGTTTACTTAATACGGACTCAAGCAATTTTTCATAACTGGCTTCTAACCAAAGTTGGAATTTCTCAAAACGGGAAAGGAGGGGGTTGGTCAGGCGTTCAAACCAACCTTTTTTCTCTTCATGTGATATTCCCGCAAAATAAGCGGATAACATAGGTGCAATCGTCAACGCATCAAACAAGCTCACCATCATGGCAAAACAAACCACAAAGCCAAATTGTTTAAAGAATTGACCGACCACTCCCTTTAAGAAAGCAACCGGACCAAATACGGCAACGACCGTAAGTGTAGTTGCGATGACGGCAAGGGTCACTTCTTTCGTGCCTTCGAGTGCCGCTTTTTTAGGGTCTTTACCCATTTCAATATGCCTAAATATATTTTCCCTCACCACAATGGCATCATCGATGAGGAGGCCGACCGCGAGACTGAGCGCAAGCAAAGTCATGAGGTTAATGGTGTAGCCCGCCACCCACATTAGAATAAATGAACCCAAGAGCGAGTTAGGCAATGCAAGTGCAGTAATAAGCGTGGAGCGCAGGCTGCCTAAGAAAAGAAATACCACGATCACGGCGAGTGAAATCCCAA
Source organism: Oligoflexia bacterium (assembly GCA_903845155.1). GTDB lineage: Bacteria > Bdellovibrionota > UBA1018 > UBA1018 > CAIMNF01 > CAIMNF01. The sequence continues at coordinate 26,605 of CAIMWN010000259.1, read as the reverse complement.
TCATGATGGATTCTTTGACGTCAGTAACATTGGCTCGTACATAGATAGAGCCGTCGCGAACCATTTTAATTTCAGGGGCACCCGGCATTTTCTGTAGCTCAGGCCCGAGCTTTTCGATGCGACTGATTACGCTGTCTGATACAGCAATCGTATTGGCACCACTTTGCTTATAGACCATCACGAAGAGTGAGCGGACACCATTGACATACACGCGCGATTTCTCGTCCTCGAGGGAATCTTCCACTTTGGCAATGTCTTTCACTCGGAGTGCTTTTTCACCACCGAAAAAATTAATGATCGTGTTGGAGATGGCATCAAGCGAGTTAAACTGTCCGAGAGTTCTGACGATTGCTTCTCGCTTTGCTTCTTCTAGTTTACCCGCCGGAATGTTTTCACCCGCAGCAATGAGTTTTGAATTCACGAATCCCGCGCTCAGTTCATGGGTTTTGAGTTTACGAGCGTCGAAGGAAACTTTAATTTCGCGCTTTCGCGCGCCGAGAACCTCTACGAGCCCAACTTGGTCAATTTGCTCAAGCTTTGGTTTAATGATTTGATCGGCGACATCAAAGAGGTCACCCTCAGTCAATGCTTTTTGAGCTGAGACGGATAAAATCATAATAGGCTGATCTGAAGGGTCGAGTCGGCGAATCACGGGTTCATCGATATCTTTAGGAAGAAAGCGTTTTGCGCCACCCACGCGATCTCGAATCTGTTGTTCTGCAAATTTAATGTCTGTTTCGAGTGTGAACTCTGCAATCACTTGGCTCACACCTTCTTGACTGACTGATGACAGGCGCTTGATACCAGGAAGGGTGGAGAGCTCATCCTCGAGCGGCTTTGAAATCAGGGTCTCGACTTCTGCTGGCCCGGCGCCTTGGTAAGGCGTGCTTACAAAAATTATAGGGAAGTTCACATCAGGAAAAAGATCGACACCCAGTTTCGATAAACTGAATATTCCTACCGACAACATGAGTAATACTAAACAAGTGATAAAAGTGGGCCGCTTAACGGAAAGTTCTGCGAGATTCATAGTTTTATGTCCTTTGATTAATTGCTGGCATCGACGGCGTAAGTTTTTAATTCAGAATGGAGATTTAAGAGTTCTTGCTCAATGCGAAGCCGTTGGATCAGGGCTTGAGAGTAGTCTTGCTCAAAAGTGAGGACTTGATAAGTGGTGGTCCTGCCCAGGTTCAAGCGCTGCTGCTCGTATTCCATTTTTTCTTTTTGAGCATTCACGAGTTCGTCAGCCATCTTCAGGCGGTCCTTAGATTCATTTAATTTTTTGCTCAGATCTTCCCAGGTTTGAGCATTATCGAGTCGCTTTTGCACGAGAGCAGCTTCTGCGCCCAGTTGTTGCTTTACCCGCCCCGCGCGCATTTCTGAAGTTTCCCAAAAATAAAGAGGAAAGCTAAATTGCACACCGATTTTATACATCGGGTGTTGAGTGGAGAAGGAATCGCCCACTGCGGGAGAGACATAAAGATTAGACCCATTGTAAGCGGCACTTGCAAAAACAGAGAAATCCGGAAGGGCTTTTTGTTTCGAAAGTTCGCTGATGGCCGATGTCATTCGTTCGTTCTGTTCTGCGGCTTTGACATCATCCGTGGTTTCGGCTTTGGTGGGAAGTGCGAGCGTAAGAATTTCTTGTACCGAAATAGGATTAAGCCTTTCTTTCACGTCAGGGACTGAACTGTTTCTGACTACATTGAAGGCGAGGGCGGCACTACGCTCTTCATCGATGCCGGCTTGAATATCTAAGTTACGCTGTTGATAAGCCGTTTTTGCTTGAAGGAGATCCACGCGGTCAGCGATTCTGTTTTTTACTCTGCGGGTGGCCCATTCTAATATTCTCTTGGCGCGATCGAGCACATCCTTTTGAAGTACAATCGATTCGCGTGCAACCGCCAAGCGGTAATAAGTGCTCTCGGCGATTGCTTTCATTTTTTTCAAATTGAATTTTTCGTTGAAGTGACTCATGAGCAGGGTCGCCTCATCACGGGTTTCGGTGGCTTTATTTTCTTTTCCTAAGAAATTTCGCCATAGAGATTGAGTGAGGTCGATTTCAGTTTGAGCATTATTATAAATGTTAGATCCATTCGGAACATAAAACTGAGGTGAAGCACCTGTTGTTTGATTGTTCATGAGTGTGTAGCTGAGTTTGGTGTTCAGGCCGAATGAAAATTGTTTTTCAATACCTGCAACGAGCGTATCTGAAATGGTCCGAGTTCCATAAAAAAGGCTGCTGGTATTTTGTCGTTCATCGAGTAAGTGATTCGCTTGCACGGTGAATTTTGGCATCAGTGGAAGTTCAGATTCCACCGCACTTTGAAGCGCACCTTCACTGTTGTAGGAGCTGGCTTGGAGGGCGGGAGATGCTCCTTCAACTTGTTTCAAATATTCGTTTAAAGTAAGAGTGTCTGATGCGGCAAATGCAACTTCACATGTGAAGGCACTGCTAAAAAGAACGGTTAAATAAGTGGAGAACAATAGTACAAAGATGCAATTCAATTTTGAATTCATGGGAGGCTCCAGAAGATAGTTTTAGGCTGGGGCTAGGCTAGTCTATTTTCTCGATATCTTCCACCACAAACATTTGATTTTGGATGATCCATTTTACGTCATATTCCTTAACGAGGAGGCCAAATTCTTTGCCTTCAGACTCTTGTGATTCAGGAGGGAGGTCACGCTTTTGAAATCCAGGTCGAGGGTCAATGCTGAGGAGTTGTTCAATCAGATTTTTAAGGTTCTCGGAGCCCGCAAGTTCTGCTGCTTCAATTTTTTTAAGTGCGAGCGGTTCAAAGAGTACTTTAGTACGCTTTATTTCAGCCGATGCCCAGCCCGCGTTCGCATGTGGCACCGAATCGGCATAGGGAATATAGGGCTTAATATCTAATATGGGGGTGCCGTCTAACAGGTCAACACCGTTTACGTGAATTTCAGCGCCACCTTTGGCCAGTAAATCAATCCTATCAATCTCCACCACTGAAAGGCCAATGGGATTGGGGCGATGAGGAGAACGGGATGAGAGGACACCTACTTTGGCTTTACCGCCCAGGCGCGGAGGGCGAATGGTAGGCTTCCATTTATTTCCACCGTGCTCATGAAACACAAAGATGACCCAAATATGTGAAAACTGATCGAGACATTTTAAGGCATATTGAAAATCAGGATGCGGATCAATTTTAATGATTCCCTTGGCGTCGGGGACCAGGCCGGGCTGTCTCGGAATTCCGAAACGTTGAGTAAAGGGAGTGAGTGCGACACCAATAGGACGCATCTCATAGTTCAAGCTCAGGGTGTCTTTCAGCTGGTTTGTGGGTTTACGCTTGGGGGTCGGCATGGTAGTTGTTTAGCATGTATTGCGAAGTTCAAAAAGGAAGTTATGAGGGTGCGCCAGGTCTATTTAGCCGCATCGCTCACAACAGAAGCAGTGGTTGCATTTTACAGTTCGCATGCTGGCTCGCGCTAATGGGGTTGTGTCCAGGGAGTGCGCATGCTTCGGCAAAGCTACAACTTTCAAAAGATGGAAAAACGCTCACGCTGACGAGTCATCTCTATTTTTACGGCGCAGACGCCAACGAGACGATTGCCAAGGATTGCGCGAACGAGATTAATTTGTATTGGAACGGAGGTACTCACTTGGACTCGGTGATTCGCCCCGTATCTGCCCAAGCGCTTGGTGCAAAAGAAGAGTTTCAAATGCAAGTGAGCGGGGAAGTGATCTCTCCTGATCTCGCGAAGAAGTTATTAGCGAGTCATCCCTCACCGGAGTTTAATTTTATACAAATTTTAAAAGGGAAGCCAGGGGTGGATCACTCGTTTATGAACCGCATTTGCGGAAACAGCGGCACTTGGTATTTGAGTGATGAGCTCGGTACTTCCACTACGGCCGCACACGAGTTTGGTCATGGCATTTGTTTGAAACACCCTTTCACCGCTGACATGCGGGGGAGAGGTGCTCCTCGAATGATGGTGCCCAAGAATTCTTTGGTCGATGCGCAGTTTCAAATCGATCCGCATGCACGTGCCGGAAAAGCAGGTGGCGTTTTAAATCCTTTGCTGCGTAGAGTTTTCCAAAGCGATGTGGATGAAATAGATTGGGAAGATTTGCGCTTTGATGCAAATGGGGTTTCAAGCCTTGGGGGTGATGCGCCCGAACTATATCCCGAACGAGTTTATTAAAAATCTGTTTCTTTTCCGAGTTTTTCCCACGCCTTTAGTTCCTTGCTGAGCGTTTCCATTTTTTGCTCAATGCGCGAATACGCAATCTTGCCTAGTAGTAGGCGCAAGGGTGGTGTTTCTGTTTCGGCGATCGTGATGATGGCCTTCGCCGCTTTTACCGGGTCACCCGTTTGTTTGCCTTCTAATGAATGGTAGTGCGCTCGAACTTTTCCAATCGCTTCGTCATACTCAGACATCTCGGGTGCGGTGACGAGCGAGCTTGAGAGGAAGTTGGTTCTAAAAGGGCCTGGTTCGACGATGGTGACTTTGATCCCAAACGGTGCCACTTCTTGGGCAAGCGCTTCCGAATGTCCTTCGACTGCAAATTTGGTGGCGTTATAGATCCCCAGTGCAGGAGAAGAGACGAGTCCGCCGATGGAAGAGATGTTGATGATATGCCCACTCTTTTGCTTACGCATGAAAGGAAGAATAGCCCGGGTGACTTCAAAAAGCCCAAATACATTGGTATCGAAAATTTTAAAAATTTCTTGAGCGTTCACTTCTTCATGGGCACCGAGGATTCCATAGCCCGCATTGTTGACAAGTACATCGATATGGCCAAATACTTTGATCGCCTCGGTGACTGCAGCATGAATGTGATTGTCACGGGTAACATCGAGCCTCAGGCAAAGGAGTTGATCTGGTTTCGGTGCTTTCTTTTTCAGCACTTCCAGAGATTCAAGATTTCGTGCAGTTGCGGCCACGCGATACCCCTCTTGAAGGAGTTCTTCAGCCAATATTTTTCCGAAGCCTGATGAGCAGCCTGTAATAAACCAAACACGATCTTGATATGACGTTGACATAGGGTAAAATTTAAACTGATTTGATTACTCTTGCTAGTGTTTTGCTATGGTATTATTTTATGCAATTTTTGGCTTATTTTTGGCTTATAATTGCATAATTAAACGCGTATGTTTCATTAGAAGTAAAATAGTCAACTACTAGCGAGCGAAAAGTTATTTTTTACACAAAGTATATTTACAAAAGATCGGGAGTTTGGTAGAGTCCGTTTCATGAAAAAAACAATCATTCTTTCGTTGGTAATGTTAGTAAGTTCAACCGCAGCATTTGCATGGGAAGGCGAATTAAGTGCATCTGCAAGTAGCCCTGCATCGGCTCCAGCATTTTTCGATTCTACACAAAGCTGTAAAGAAGCAATGAGAATTGCTGATCGCGATTTGCAATTGAAGTGTAACAGAGACTCTGTTTCTGATTTAACTCCATTTTCAAGCCGTTTCTACACTGGCCGTCTTTCAGCATTCAGCTGGGGCGCATGTCAAACTCGCGAAAACATGGCTGATAAAACAGATCGCTATGGACGTGTAGAGTATACCCGCACTGGCCGTATTGCTCGTTACGTTCAAAGTTATTATGTTACTGTTTCTGCTTCAGCTTTTTGCAGATCAGTACGTAAATAATTTTAACTCATCACAATTTAATAACCAATCGGCTTTACTGGCTTTTGACAGTAAGGCCGATTGCTATTTTACCTTCTTCGAGATCAGTCACGATTTCAGTGTGGGTGCCCTGAACGCTCTCGGCAGTCGCGGCATAACTGAGCTTCACTGCGAGGGTTTCGCTAATCACGGTCGCTTCATGCGCCTTTACGGCTTCAAGGAGCTTACCCTCGACAAATAATGAAAGCTCAATGCGTGCATCGAGTTTAAGGTCCGCGTTCTTACGCGCCTGCTGGATTTTTCTCATCACTTCGCGCGAGAGTCCTTCCAGAATTTGCTCTTCATTCAAAGTTGAATCCACTTCAATTGAGATTTGTTGATGAGCGAGAAGGTTTGGTCGGTCACCTAGAGAGCTTCTTCGAATTTCAACATCACCCAAAGTGATGGTTTCATTTCCGCCTTCGAGAGTAATGGTCAGGGTTTGTCCGAGCTCAAGCTTTTCAAGGTCACTCAAAGTGAGCTTGTCAATCTGGGCCGCAATTGCCTTCATTTTTTGGCCTACGCGTTTTCCAAGAACCGGGAAATTCGCTTTTGCTTTTACTTGAACGTAGTCTTCCTCTTTAGAAATATACTCAAATTCTCTAATGTTAAGCTCGTCTTGGAAATAGGCTTCTAGTTTTTTCAGTTCAGTCAACGCTTTTTGATCGCGGTGAATGATCTTCATCGAAAGGAGTGGGATCTTCGTTTTAATTTTAATTTTTTCACGGAGATTTCTTCCCAACATCACGAGCGCATCCATTCGAGCCACGGCTTGTTCAAGTTCAGGTTTAATGAAACGAGTGTCTGCCTCCGGGAAGGTCTCTAAATGCACACTTTCTTTGGCATTCTTCTGTCCTTCAGTAAGATTTAAATATGTTTCTTCTGAGAGGAAGGGTGCAAATGGAGCCATCACCTTAGAGAGAGTCGTGAGCACATGATAAAGGGTTTCATAGGCGAAACGCTTGTCCTCAGGCATTGTAGCACCACGACCCTCGCTCCAAAAGTGAGGACGGTTGAAGCGAATATAAGTATTCGTGAGCGACTCAATAAAGTTCACGAGCTCGGGCACCACATTATACAGACGGTAAGCAGCCATCTCTTCGTTCGTTTTCTTAATCAAAGAATTCATGCGCGAGAGAATCCATTGGTCGAGCAAGTTTGGCGTGTTGGCATAATCACCACGAGGTTTAAATTCATCCACACTCGCGTAGCTCGTTAAGAAAGAATACGAATTCCACCAACGAAGGAGAATTCGGCGCACGACTTCGCGAACACCTTTATCAGAGAATCTGAGCTCTTCGCCTTTCACTACGGGTGAATCAATTAAATAAAGTCTGAGCGCATCCGCGCCGTGTTCATTCAAGACGCCAGTAGGGTCAGGATAATTCTTTAAGCTCTTTGACATTTTCTTGCCATCCTCGGCCAAAATGAGCCCATTTACGATGACATTTTTAAAAGGTGATTTACCAAATAATCCGGCGCCGATCACCATGAGGGTGTAAAACCATCCGCGGGTTTGATCTAAGCCTTCCGCAATAAAGTCGGCAGGAAAGTTTTTCTTAAACTCCACTTCTGAATCAAACGGTGCTTTCACATAAGGATAACCCCACTGTGCATAGGGCATCGAGCCCGATTCAAACCAACAATCCAGCACCTCATCAATACGCTTGAGGGGAGATTTACCAGTGGGGGAAGGGATTTCGAGTAAGTCGACAAACTCTTTGTGAAGGTCGGTGACTTTTTTGCCGGTTAATTTTTCGAGTTCGGCCATGGAGCCCACGCAAATAATTTCGCCTTCTTCGTTTTTCCAAATCGGAAGCGGGGTTCCCCAGAAACGGTTTCTAGAAATTGCCCAATCGCGAGCATTCTCTAGCCAATTTCCGAAACGACCATCGCGTAAAGTTTCAGGTACCCAGTTGGTGGTTTTATTTGCAGCGACCACGTCGGTTTTGATTTTCTCAACCGCGACATACCAACTTGAAACCGCTCGGTAAATAAGCGGGGTGCCTGAACGGTAACAAAAAGGATAGGAGTGAACGATGGTGTCTTGTTTGTAAAGACGTCCATCGGCTTTCAGTCGCGCAATAATATCTTTATCGGCCTCTTTCACTTTTCGGCCCACAAAATCAGTGATTTCAGCGGTAAAAAGACCGTCACTGTTGACTGGATTCACGATCGGAATTTTTGCTTCCTTACAGGCGTAAAAATCTTCTTCCCCGTAAGCGGGCGCCATGTGAACAATGCCGGTACCGCTATCGGTAGTGACGTGATCTGATGGAATGATTTTGAACGCGCCATTTTGCTTTTCATTGAGAAAGTAATTAAAAAGTGGCGTGTACTCTAGGCCAAGTAAATACTTGCCCTTCAGGGTAGCTAGCACTTCAAAATCTTCAGCAGGTTTTTTAGACAGTGAAAAAAGGCGTGCTTCAGCAAGAATTAAAACTTTCCCGCTCGCCTTTTCCTTCACCGCCACGTACTCAATCTCACTTCCCACCGCTAAGGCCATATTCGATGGTAGCGTCCACGGGGTGGTCGTCCACGCCAACACAAAGGTCGTCCCGATCTTTATGTTGAGATGCGCGTCAAGTTTAGCCTGAGATTCAGCGGTCAGCGGGAAGGTAACGGTAACAGCCGGATCCTGCACTTCGCGGTAATCTAAGTTTGCTTCGAAGTTAGAAAGTACAGTCGAGATCCCGGTAGAATAAGGAACTACTTTTAATCCTTCATAAATGAGGCCTTTTTTGTAAAGGCTTTGGAAGACCCACCATACGCTTTGCATGAATTCGGGTTGCATGGTGAAGTACGCGTTGTCCATGTCCACCCAACGGCCCATGCGTTTTACGGTTTTTTTCCAGTCGCTAGAGTAACGGTCGACAATGCTTCTGCAGGCGGCATTATATTTTCCGACTCCGTATTCTAAAATATCAGTACGCGAATGGAGATTCAGTGTTTTGTTGATTTCAAATTCAACAGGAACTCCGTGGCAATCCCATCCAAATCTGCGTTTTACTTGGTAGCCCTTCATCGTCCAAAAGCGAGGAACGATATCTTTCAAGGTTCCGGCGAGCAAATGGCCATAATGGGGGAGACCGGTTGCGAACGGTGGGCCGTCGTAAAAGCTATACGGTTTTGCATCGGTTTTCTCAGTCATCGATTTTTCGAAAATTTTATTCTGGTCCCAAAAAGCTAGGTTCTTTTCCTCTAGGCCTGGAAAGTTCACGTCCGGTTTTACTGGTTTCATATGTCAAAAACTGTACCTGAATCTCTACCATTTTCATATGGTTTCGCAGTTGGAAAGGCTCACATAATCATGGAATTTCACCTCGTACATCCTGTACTCCGAGCTTTAGCCCATCCTGGGCCGCTCGGAATGGTGAAATTCCATGATTATGTGAGCCTTTTCAATTGTGAAATTATAATTGAAAAATGCTCGAATATGCCCTTAAAGAATGAATCCAAGTAATTTTGAACGATCAAATCTCACTTTGGTCAACCAAGATATGGTGCGTCAAGAGTGTTGTGATTGAATAGAAGTGAATACACTTTGTATCCATTGATCTTGTTTTCTTGCACAGCCTAGCTTACTTATTCATTCATGAAGGAAGCAAAACATATTCTCGCAGATGCACTCAATGAACGAGCTGCGATTAATCCGAGCTACTCGCTTCGAACTTTTGCACGTGATCTTGATATTAAAAGGGGCTAAAACACATGCAATTCATCATTTCAATTCTTCTCATGCTCTCTGTTTTTTCCGAAAATTCATTTGCGAGCAACACCAAAAGGCACTTCAGTCTCTCCATTCAGACCTTCGCTGGGGACGCGGTGAATGGATCGATGGCGAACTCTATTTTGCTAGTCGGTAACCATGGGGTTTTTCTGATTGATGCACAGAAAACGGTGAACAACACAAAGAAATTGATAGATCAAATTCGAGAAACCCATCTGCCACTCACACAGGTGTTTTTTACTCACGCTCATCCGGATCATATTTTGGGTGCTGCTCTTCTCAAAAAGGCATTTCCAAATGCAAAGTTTGTCTCAACGGAATCGGTGAGTGCCGACATCAGGAATAACGGCGAGACGCTCAGGTTATTGATTACTAAAATACTTTCAGACGCGAAAGCAAACGACCAGATCGCCTCGTCAGTGGTGATTCCGGAAGCGATTAAGAAGAATGAAATTAATTTTGAAGGCTCGAGATTAAAAGTAATTGAAGTGAAGGCGGGAGAGAGTGGTACCGCTGCGATGATCTATTTGCCCGAAGAGGGGGCGCTCATCGCAGGAGATGTATTGTACAATAAAGTACATCTTTGGTTACGCGATGGAAAAGTGAAAGAATGGATTGAAAACCTTGGCGTGGTTAAAACACTTCCAGGCCTTAAGGTTATTTATCCAGGGCATGGAGAGAGTTCTGATCCAACTCTTGTTGATGCCGACATTCAGTATCTTCACGATTTTAATTTATCTACTGAGAACTCAAAATCTGCAGAAGAAGCAATCACAAAAATGAAAAAACTTTATCCTGACTTTAAAATGGATGGGTTTCTCACCATTGCAGCAAAGCAGTTTTTTTCGACCAAAGAAAAGAAGTGAAGAGGGGCGTTCGATCACCTGAGCGGCCCCCATTCGATTCGTTGAATTAGCGCCAAAAATTAGGTATACTCTGAGTAATAGAACGTCTCTTACCAGGAGGGTATTTTGGCTAAAAAAGGATTAAGCATCGAGCTCGGCACCATCACCATTACTGCTTTCGCACTCTTCATGTGGATAGCGATTTTTAGCTACCATTCGCAGGATTCTTCGTTTTTTACCCAATCCACTGAACCAGTTTTGAACGCCTGCGGGAGAGTGGGCGCCTCCCTCTCGGCACTGTTTTTACAGTTCTTTGGAATGGCCGCATTTTTGATTCCAGTTGGATTTTTATTCGTCGCAGCACAAACCCATTCAAAAGAAGGGATCGCGCGCGCACTTTCTTCACTCGCAGGGTTAAGTGTTAGCGTCATCTCCTTGACGGTGTTTTTGTCTATTCATTGGAAAGTCTGGCATTGGTCGCAAGGGGAGTTTTTGACCGGCGGTATTTTCGGAGCCTGGCTTTCCGTGCCGATGGAACAAATGTTGAATCGCACTGGTGCATCGATTGTGTCACTCGCTATTTTCTTTTCTTCGCTCGTCATTTCCACTCCGATCGGCGTTTCACATTTTCTCTCGGTGTTCATTCGTGCAAGCGGTGTGATTGCTTATCGCTTCGCCCGTTTAGCAGTGACTTATGCGGCTTACTACTCCGCAATCCTGCTCAATAAGCTTGCGCAATTTATTGGTGTTCAAGCGAAGAAAAGTTTTGATCAAATTAAAGAGCGGGCTGAAGCCTATCGTGTGGCCCGTATTGAAGCGAAAGCAGCCATTGTTCATGAGATGACTGGTAAAGAAATTACCGTCACGTCATCGAAGGGAAAGAAAGTACCAGAAGGTGCAACTGAAGCTTCGATGATTGCCGAACATGCTGGCGCTACCTCTGAAAACCATGTTGAAGATTTGAGTGAGGAAGTGCCGCAAAGTGTAGTTTCGATCACCGAATTGAAAAAAGCCCGTCAGACTAATTTATTCAATCAGGGGCCTGTAATTGAAAAAGCGGTGAGTGTACCTGAAGGTGAAAAAACAAAATTCAAATTCGATAAAAAACGCGGCCGCTGGAAACTTCCGATCATTGATTTTTTAAGAAAAGTGACCAAAGTTGAAACCGCGATTGATCGTGATCGCTTAACCGAGCGCGCGCATGTGGTTTCAGACAAGCTTGCTGAATTTGGGATTGATGGAGAAGTCACTGCGATGCGAGTTGGTCCGGTGATTACGCTTTATGAATTTAAGCCAGGTCCCGGAATTAAGGTTTCTCGTATTTCAGGCTTAGTTGAGGATTTATCAATGGCGCTCTCTTCTAAGTCGGTACGGATCTTAGCTCCATTGCCTGGAAAGGCTGTGGTCGGGATTGAGATTCCCAGTGAGAATCGTGAGCAAGTTTTATTACGTGAGTTTTTGCAAACGGGTGAGTTCCAAAATCCTCGCTACCAAATACCAGTGGTAATGGGTAAGGATATTTCAGGCCAAGTGATTTTCGCCGATCTTGCAAAAATGCCACATCTCTTGGTGTCAGGGCAAACTGGTTCAGGAAAATCAGTATTCATGAATGGATTGATTTGTTCGCTCCTTTATCGTTTCACGCCGGATGAGCTTCGCTTAATTTTAGTCGATCCAAAGTTTATTGAATTCAGTTTTTACCACGATATTCCACATTTGCTTTTGCCAGTGGTAGATGATCCGAAGAACGCATCCAGTGCTCTGAAATGGGCCGTGCGTGAAATGGATCGCCGTTACCGAGTTCTCGAGGCGGCAGGAGTAAAGAATCTGCAGGGATACAACGAAAAAGTGGAAGCACTGGGTGCAGAAACGATGGCAGATATTTTACAAGCCGAAGCCTTGAGTCAGCAAGAAGCTAAAATTATGATCACCGGTGGTGATTGGATTGAAGTTTTTGATAAGGATGAATCGGGCGCCCCTCTCATTGGAAAACTTCCCTACACCGTGATTATTATTGATGAGCTCGCCGATCTCATGATGACCGTAAAAAAGGAAGTCGAGACCTCGATTGCTCGGATTGCGCAAAAAGCGCGCGCTGCCGGAATTCACTTAGTGATCGCTACTCAACGGCCATCTACTGATGTCATTACAGGACTCATTAAAGCGAACATGCCTACACGCTGCTCGTTCTCACTTGCTTCCCAAATTGACTCGCGCACGATTTTAGATCGTCCAGGTGCTGAGCGCTTGCTCGGGCAAGGTGATATGTTGTTTATCCCTCCTGGAACCGGTGAACCCATTCGTCTTCAGGGTGCATTTATTGATGATAATGAACTGAACAAGGTGACTGATTTTTTGCGCGAACAAGGGAAACCACACTATCGCAATGAAATTTTGATCGATCCTGAAGAAGCTGCGGGAGAGGCTGGGTTTGATGACGACCAAGATGCCTTATGGGAAGAAGCGCTTGAGATTGTCAGAAATTCAAAAACTGCATCCGCAAGTTTTTTGCAACGCCGTTTGCAAATTGGGTATAACCGCGCCGCTCGCTTGATTGAAGCAATGGAGTCAAAGGGCATTGTTGGACCTGCCGATGGCGCAAAACCGAGAGAGATATTGCTTCCGTGAAATTAGGTTTACTGACTGGATCTTTTTTTTATTTGTTAATGTATTTAGTGATTCAGTCATCACATGCAGAACAACCTGGAGTTGCCCCCGTAGCAACTCAGGCACCTGTTGCCGCCCCTAGCGCCGTTCCTGAAAAGGCAAGTGAGCCAGAGGGCGCGGATAGCGGCTATGAAATCGATTATGAAGAAGAACCTGATGAAAGTGCTCCTGCAGAAGAAGAAAAACCAATAGAGCAAGTTCCTGCTAAGAAAGCAAAAAGAGGAACACAGTCAACGGCTTCGTCGAACAAAAGTAATGTGAATAATTCAGTAGTGCAGGGCTCGCGGGCGATGAATCGGTTTCAACCTCTCCTGAAATCAGACACTAAAAGTATTTATAAAAAGAATGGAAAAAATCTCGATGTGGACGCGGATTGATAAACCCTTTTCGCCTCCTCAAGAGGTAAGAACGGCACTTACGACTCTTTACGATGCAGGCTTCGAAGCTTACTTGGTTGGTGGCTGCGTTCGGGATTTTCTTCGTGGCCACGTGATTAAGGATTACGACATCGCGACAAATGCAGTACCCGAGGACATAGAAAAACTGTTTTCAAAGGTAGTTTCAATTGGCAGAGCTTTTGGTGTGATGAAAGTGATTTTTGAAACTGGTTACGAATTGGAAATTGCCACCTTTAGAAAAGAGTCCGGATATCAAGACCATCGCCATCCCACCCGGGTGGAGTTCAGTGATGTGAAGTCGGATGCATCAAGGCGAGACTTCACCGTGAACGCACTGTATTTCGATTTAAAAACTTCGCAAATACTCGACTTTTACGGAGGCCTTGACGATTTAAAGTCTAAAAAACTCAAGGCCGTAGGTGCTCCCCAGGAGCGGTTCAAGGAAGATGCTTTGCGGCTACTCCGTGCTGTAAGATTTTCTGCCCGTTTTGGTTTTCATATCGAGAAGGAAACCTTAGAAGCGATCAAAGCAGCCGCACCTCTGATCAGAAAAGTAAGTATTGAGAGGGTACGCGATGAGCTTGAAAAAATGCTCATGCACGCGAGCTGTCGTCAGGCATTGATTGAACTTGATCAATTGGGCTTGATGGAAAATGTTTTACCCGAGATTTCAGTGGCAAGATTAGAGCAAAAGAAAGTGTGGGAGCAAACTCTTCGTGCACTTTCAAGTCTAGGCGCAAACATACATGCAGAGCCGATCTCTTTTTACTGGGCGTTGATTTTTCTGCCCACCCTCCGACTTCTTGCTATTGAGAATCGAGATTTAGAAGCAAGAAAAATTGCGACGAGGTTGAAGCTCTCGCATGAGTCACTTGAGCAAATGACATACTTGGTTCGTGAAACTCCCAAGTTCAGAGATGTTTTCTCCATGCGTGAGGCAACCTTGCTTCGTTGGATGCGTGAACCTTATTTCGAACTTCTGATGCGCTTTCATGAATTGGATGCGGTTGCCTTTGATGGCAATGTGGCGGGCCTAGAATTTGTTCGTTCTATTTACGCCGAATCAAAACGAAAGTTCGCTCTGAAACCACTCGTAACGGGCGATGATCTGGTGAAGCTTGGCATGAGTCCAGGTCGGCACTTCACTGAAATATTGAGCGTGATCGAAGATTTGACCCTGGAAGGGAAGCTCACCACCAACGAGGCTGCGCTCGATTATGTTCTCAAGCATTTCGTGAAATAAGGTCTCCGACAACTGAGTACTGAGGCCTGCGTCATAAATTAAATCAATGAAAAAGTCTACGAGCTACGATGCAGGTCGCTCTGTCACCAGATTTCTTTTCAGGAATTGAAATAGAAAATCCAAAATGATCTCGGTGAGATTGTCTAAGGGCAAGAAAAATAACGCAATGCGCTAGCGCCAGAGAAATAAATGTAGTATTCTAGTCAAGTAATCAAACGGGGTGCCGAAAAGGAATAGTAAACAGTTTTTGTTTACTATTAAAGGTGTGCCCATGATTGTGTCTATTATTGCTCTTATTTTCTCCGCTCAAACCAACTTGGCGATAAGCCAAACGGCAACTGCTACATCAAAGCTGATGGGGCAGACGCTCACGGTGAGCAATGGCTCACAGGTGACGCCAGCTCAAAACGGCGTCAGCTCCCTTACTCAACTTCAATTCTTGGGAGGCATGAAGACACTTCTCGATGCGAGCACCCAGTATACGACTCAACCTGAAGCGACCCTTTATGTTGCGGGCATGCGTGTTTGGAATGGTACTGCTAAATTTTCTAAGGGAAGTTACACCTACACCGGTGGCATCGCGCCACTTCGAATTGCCTTTCCCGTGCTGGCTTATCCCGTTGGTCCTCTCATATTGCAAGTGGTTGCAGGGGTGGATATGCAAGCCAATATTCAAGCGAGTCTTACTCCAGGTGTGGCATATCCGCTCAATGATTCAAGTTTGATGGCATCCCTGAGTGCCAACGCTGCGGCTGCTGCCTTTGTAGAAGGTTCGGCGACTTTACTTTTCGTCCGAGCAGGAGTGGGTGGAAGTGTTGAAGTAATTAATGGGCTGACAACCGTTGCTGCTCAACTCTATTATCAAATACCGCCTATTCTTACTTATGGTGGCAAAGTCACTCTTTTGAGTGGAGATGTGTATGCCTTTGTGGACAGTAAATTAATATTTGGAAGTTGGAAACGGTGGTGGAGCAAAGATTTGTTCAAATGGAATGGAAAGTGCTTCGCCTTTGGGAGTGATACATGCGCTCTCAATTAACCACGGTTAGAATTCTTTACACAGCGATTTTTGTAATGGCTATTGCGGTAGGGTTGAAAAAGTCAAAACCTCATGTTGAACGCGATCTCGCGAGTATTGCGGCCGTTAGCCAAAGCGAAGGTAAAACTGAAATTCCGAATACATCCATTCGTGCGGGTGATGGTACAGAGATGTACACTTTTGAACGGAGAGTTACAGCTGATTTAGTGAGCGACGACTCAAAAGCAGTTTCGCCCATTAAAAATATGGTGGACCTTGCTTACTCAGGTCGAATGCTGATCGAGTGGCAGAAAAAAAATCCGCGCATGGCACGCTTCTCGTTTGAGATTAATCAACCTAAATTGGTCTCATCCCTTTATGTTGAAGCTTTGTTCGATTCTAACGGAAAAATGACCTCTTTTAGGGCGCCCTTGACTAAAACACCTGAGCAGCAAGAAGAGGTTTCGTTTCTCAAGGACTTGGTTTCTCTTTACTCGTTTTACTCTACCGAGGATACGACTGGTAAATATGTAGCTCAATTTAAGGAAGAGAAAAGTGTTGAGACAGATAAAATCCTCAAACAAAAAATAAAATATCTCACTTCACTGGCGTCACCGGTTGAGTTAGTCCGTTCAAAGCATGTGCTATGGCTTGATCCGAAAAATGGAACAGTGATGAAGGTAGAGGGTAGCGAAGAGACTCAGATGAAAAGTATCAAGGATTCAGGGATTAGAACTGTATCTGAATACAAACTCATGAAAATGAAAGCGACTGCTGCCTCTCGGATTACTCAATCCGGAACACTTTCTCTTGTAGATGATCAACTGACGATTGATCCTAGTGCTTCGACTAAGAAACCTGCCTGGAGCACGGTTGCTCCACGCTTTCACGCGGTTTCCCACCTCACTTCAAAAGAACAAGTGGCGCTCTTTCACGACGCATTGAAAGCATTGAAGAATGATTCGGTGGCGATTGCGAATTTGAAAGATTGGATCCTTTCCCATTTGGACACAGCTTCCGTGAATTTAGGAATTGGCCTTTTGGCAACAGAAGGTTCAGCAGACTCGCAAAAGGCCTTAGTGAGCCTATTTGCCGATCTTTTAAAGAATGAAGCAACCAGAGATTATTGCCATACTATCTTAAGTTCATTGACCACGACGGCCGCAATACTGACCACTGACTCAAAACAACTTCTCACTCAGTTAATGGATCATACAGCAACTGATTCCGATTTAGCTACCAATGCCGCTTTTGCAGCGGGATCTTCGCTGAAAAAAGAATTTGATGAAACCCTTCAAAGTAAACTGGAGTCAGTGGTGCAATCGGCAAGTAATCCTAGCGACAAACTAGCGATGATTGATGCAATTGGGAACAGTGGCGACGCGCACTTCTTACCGTATTTGGAGCAAGACCTCCATTCAGACAATGAATCCGTTCGTGAAAAAGCGGCTTTTGCGTTACGCTTCGTTCAATCAGAGAGTAGCAAGTCACTCATTGAATTTGCCATGAATGATAGTAAGCTCAGCGTGCAAATCGCAACGGTGAAAGCAATTCAGTATCACTCAGACGTTCAAACTTATAGTTCTATTCTAACCACTTGCATGAACTCGCCTAACGGTGACGCCGGTTTAGTCGCCCTGTGCGGACAAGTTTATCATCAAGCAAACTAATGATAACGCATTGCTAAACCAAAAGGTGGGCCCGACCTATTGGAAGAGCCGTTTCATCCGAGCAGGGTCAAGCGTTACCATGAGTGTTTTATTGTGGGTGTAGATGACTTCGGTTTGGTTTTTCACCTTTTTCACATGTTTTCTAAAGGTGTAATCGACCTCCGTTTTTCCCCAGTCTTTGCCTCCGCTATGTAAAATGCATGCGTGTGCGGCATCGAGTAGGGTTTCAAGTGAGGCGCTTTTGCCGGGTGGTAAAAGGATGATGGTATGTGATCCCGGGCGGCCCTTTACATGAAGCCAAATGTCGTTACCTTTTGCAATTTTAAAAGTGAGTTCTAAATTTTCATTCAAATTTTTCCCCGACAAAATGGTGAGGCCCTCTTCTGACTGATATTGCTTGCCAGAGAAGTGAACTAATTTTTTTTGTTCCTTGATGGAGTGAGAAAACGATTGCTCCACCAGTCTGAGTTCTTTTTCGAGAGCGAGGAGGGCGCTGATTTCAGTGGCTTCGGTGAGGCGTGTTTGCGCTTTGAGTGTGTGGGTGAGTTTCTCCTCGAGTGCAGCAATCCTGGTGCTGGTTTCAAACGTTCTTGTCTTATTTCGTTTTGCTAAATGAAAGTAACGCTCGAGCTGTTGTTTCAAGTTTAACTTAGAATCAACGGGAACCAGTATCTTTTCGTCCTTTTCGAAATCCATGAGCTCGTAATAAAAGTGTCCTTCGTCTTTAATCGCTTTTGGTTGAGAATGAAAATGAATTTGCAAGAGCGAACCGTAATAATTCCAGTCAGGCTCCAACTCATTTTGTTCACTTTCCGCCCGGAGCGATTTGATTTTTTTCTGAAAAGACTTTCGTTGATGCTCTAAGTGTTTCGCAATGGCCTGTTTCCTAAGGCCAAGCGCCTGTTCGTCTTGAGCCCGCATCCAAAGAGTGGCGTAGGTGGCGATCGATTGAATCCATTCCTTTCGAAACGGTATTTTTTTCAAAAGGTCTTCCGTCACAGTTCTTCCAGTAGGAAAAGTGAAGTTACTTTCATTCTTGGTGGATGCAAGTACCGTATCCCCCTCGAGGAGTACTACCTCGGGCTGATGAGGGATAAAAACAAAAACCAATGTGAATTGGGAAAACTTAATTTGAAGGGCGCGTTCATTTTTTATGGTTTGAATTCCCAAGATTTATTGCCCCGAAATGTTTTTGTTGAGACTCAAATCGAAGCCAGACCGAGTTGCTTTGGAATGGGGTTTTTTCAACCGAGTCGGTAGCAACACCAGTCCGCATTGCTCATGACGAACACTGAAGTAAAGTTGAAATGCCTGCGTGGGTGAGGAGAGATCGAGGATCCATTCCTTCTTAAAGTAGTGGTCGGGATGCGCTGCGGTTTCAGGCACAAAGACGCGGTCTACCCGAGCTTCCTTGAGTAAGGGCGCGATGAGCTCAATATAGTGCTCAAGTTCTTTAAAACTGAGGATGGGGTAGGGTAGCATTGAAAATAGAATCATCGTCTCGGTTGGCAAAGTCACGAAAAAAAGGTATAAAACGCCATGCTCATGAAATATGACTTTGAACCAAAATCAGCTAAAACCGAGCCCTCACAAGCACCAGCTCAACCATCTTCAGATCTCGAAAAATCTTTAGAAAGGCTCGACCAAGCGTATCCAGATCTCGACGCCATTGTCCTGACCTCCAAAGATCCCTTCATGTCTGAATATGTGCCTGTCGATAATAACCCGCGCTACGGCGCTACTCGTTTTACCGGATCAGTGGGCGACTGTATTTATTGGACTAAGAAATTCAGAAAGTTCAATCCAAACTTGAAACCGGTTTCCCTATTTGTAGATGGTCGTTATCACTTACAGGCAGATCAAGAAACAGATCTCAATTTGGTGGAAGTGGTGAAGTTGGATGTCGAGCCCAATATCGAGGGAAGTGTGATTGATCGCCTTTCGGGCTTCAATGGAATTAAAGTGGGCCTGGATTTTGAACGAACCTCGATCGCGACCCTAATCAAATATCGAACGCGTGCTTCCGAAAAGAAAAACACGCTTGTGAGTATCGAAGGTGAAAAGATCCTGACTGTGCTTTCATTGCCGGGTTGGAAGATCGACCGGCCTATATTTTCAGTACCAGAGTCTGCGACCGGACGTTCCACCAAGGGACTGCTGCGCACGCTCACCCTAGATATGCATGCTCGCCGGTACCCAGCGAACGCGGGTACTTTGTACCTCACTTGTGCCACCGATGATGCCGCATTTTTACTGAACGCAAGAGGCTTCCATTTGCCTCATACCGCATCTTTTTTAGCCTACACATTTTTTGTTGATCAGGAACTCATCGTGTTTTTACCCGCTTCTTCTAAAAATGCACCCATGCAAATAGATGAAGGCAATATGGGTGAATTTAAATTGACCGTGATTCGCGACGATATTCCAGCACTCAAGGCCGCACTCAAAGAATACTCGGTGGATCAGATCTTTTTTGATGGAAGTCGCATGAATGGCTTACTCCCTTCAATCGTCATGGAAGTATTTCCCAATGCGACTGTTGACGATCAATATCAATGGTTATTAAGAACTCGTGCTCAAAAGACCCCCGCCGAAATGAATTCCATTCGCACTTCGTTTTTACGCAGTTCTCGCGCGATTGCGAAAACACTTCGCTATGGAAAATCAGAAAGTCAAAAGCAAAGTTTTTCTGAAATCGATTTAGCAAATTATTTGTATCAGTGTTACGCGGATGAGGGAGCAGTAGCACTTTCTTTCAAAACCATTTCGGGTGCGGGTCCTCACAGCGCCATCGTTCATTACAGTAATCCTCAAGCCACTTCCTATTTTGAAAAGGGCATGATCGCGCTACTCGATAGTGGTGCTTATTATTCAGAAGGATTTTGCACGGATTGCACGCGCGGGTTTTTTGTGGGCGGTGGCAATTCAGGGGTAAAGCCCGAAGCATGGCAAAAAGATATTTACACCGCGACCTTAAAAAGTGCGATTGAAGTATTTATTCATCCCGTAGATGCGAAATTGACCGGAAAAGAAGTCGATGCGCTCATTCGTGGAAAAGTGAAAGCAGCCGGTTACGATTACATGCATGGAACTGGGCATGGAATCGGAATTCATGTTCATGAGGAGGGGATTCGCTTATCCACACTCTCAATTTACCCGCAATCTCCTTATGCATGTGTGAGCGTAGAGCCTGGAATCTATTTGCAAGGCAAGGGTGGGGTGCGTGTTGAAAACGTGGCGTTGCTCATTCCTGAAGGAAGCTCGCACTATCGTTATGAAAACGTGGCATTTGTTGGTTACGATTGGGATCTGATCGATCTCGATAAATTAACAAACGAAGAGAAAGTCTATTTGAAAGCATACGAAGCAAAATGTCGTGAACTAGGGACTGAGCTCGTGTCCTGCCCTCTGGAGGCTCAAGCATGAAGAAGATCACCGTAGATCAAGTTGAAGTGCTCGATGCAAAAGGCCAAGTCATTAAAGAATCTGATCATACTCTGGATCGCGACAGCGGAAATCCACGCATGATGGGAAATTTTCGAGTCATTAAAGGTGGCCCACTGGCGCTTTTGTTATTGCCACTCGCTATTCCCATTTTGTTGGTTGGTTTTTTTGTACTCATGATTGTGGCTCTGTTTTTTGGCCGTTCTATTTTTAAAATTGTTTCAGGGCCTCTTCAAAGAAGATCATCTTAAGTTTATTCCGCAGTTAACCCCCCCCTTCCATACGAGAAAGTGTAGCAATGAGAAAATATAAAACTTGGCGTTTGAAAAGCAAAGAAGAACGCCGATTTAAGCAAGGGCATCCGTGGGTTTACTCGAATGAGCTTCAGGAGTCGCCTAAAGGAGTGAGTCCTGGGGAAGTGATAGAACTTCACGATGCAGGCGGTGAATTCCTTGCTTATGGTTTTGGAAATTCGCATTCACTGATTGCGTTCCGCACCTTGAGCAGAATTAAAACTGATGATGAGATTTTAACCCCCGCTTTTTTCTCAAAGAAAATCAACACTGCGATGCAATTTAGGCTTCAGTGGTTTGATCGGAGAGAAAGCTTCAGACTGGTTTACGGTGAAATTGATGGCTTACCGGGCTTGGTGATTGATCGGTTCTTTGGAAAAGATGCCCAAGCGGAATCTTGCGTGGTTTATGTCGTCCAACCCCATTCTTTTGGAATGGACGTCAATCTTGAGATCATACTTCAAGCACTTGAAGTACTGACACGCGAGTTCGACCAAGGCCTTGCTGCTCGCGTGATTTTGAGGCGTGATGCATCGTCGCGCGAACGTGAGGGGCTCGAGAAGTTGCCGCCAGCTGCGCGTGAGCTTTCGGGAACTCAAAAAAGCGAATTACCCCTCGATCTGTTCAAGCAATTCTGGTTGCAAGTTCCGGGTGGAGTGGAACTGAAAGCCGATTTGATTGGTGGACAAAAGACCGGTTTTTTCTTTGATCAACTTCAAAATATTGAAACCACCATTCGTTTATTTCAAAAGAAAGTGGCGCACTCCCCGGCCCAAGACTATAAAATCCTCGACCTTTGTTCCTACATTGGTCAGTGGACGGTTCATCTCGCGCATGCTTTTCTGAAGAACGAGAAGTGTGCAGGCCGAAAACTCGAGGTTACTTGTGTTGATGCTTCGGACCCAGCACTTGCGCTCGCAGAGACAAACTTTCAACACCTGCTGAAAGTTCAAGCGGTAAAAGTGAAGACGGAATTCAACAAATTGAAGGCCGACGTTTTAGAGCCCATGAATGCTCTCGATGCCAACCATTACGATATCGTGATTGCTGATCCTCCTGCTTTTATGAAAAACAGGAAAAGCATGCCTCAAGGAAAACACGCTTATGTAAATTTGATGACCACGGCGATACAGAAAACTGCTAAAAATGGCCTCGTGGTGTGTTGTTCTTGTTCGCAGCTTCTTTCGGATGAAGAGTTCGAGGATGTGCTCACCAAGGCCACTCGGAAGTCGGGCAAAGGCGTGCGCTGGCTTGCTCAAGGGTCGCCGGGGCTCGATCATTATGCGCGGTTTGAGTTTAAAGAAGGCCATTATTTGAAATGCTGGATCGGACAGGTTGAGTAGAAGTCTTTACAGTGAGAAATGCCCGCGCTATCATTTAAGCATGAAGAAACTAATTCCACTGGTCTTAATGGTGATTACAGGCTGCCAATATCACGATAGTATTCAAGGTTATTATTCTGGTGTGGAATCTACTCTCCATATTGATGCGCAAAGGCCGAATCGGGATTGCGCTCAAGTAACAGTAGTCGATCAAACCGGCAAATCTTTAGATCAATTCTCGCTCTTCTTGCCCCGTTATGACGCTTCGAATGAAGGCGCAGGGAAGTTCACGATTGATAGCAGAGGGGACGAGTGTTTTACCGATCAGGCCCGTTACGTCATCGCTTCAATTGTAAATACTCAAACCAATATCGAAACGCATACCGAACTTAGAACCTATCCAGCTGGTCCGCATGGATCAGTGAGATATCGCTATATTAAAGTGCAAACTACGACTGAACATCAGACGCTTGATTTGAAAGATTTTGGTGCTGAACTAGGTGAAATGAGAAATCAGTTTACGGGCGCCAAAGATTTTAAAACAGTGAGAGAATATTAATCAGCGACTGTAGTGAGCAAGATCATTTTGATCCCTGAGTTTTCAGCGATTCATATTTTTTCAGAATAAAACTATTGAGTTCTTTAGAAAAATTGGTCCGTGCGATCAATTCATCTACTTCGATCAATGTGGGTCCCAACTCAAAAAAATGCTTCAAGCTTAACTTCAATGCTAATCTTCTGGCCACCTGAAAGGATTCGGTCCTTCTCGAAAACTCATCGAGTATGAGAAGGTAGTCACCTATTGATTTTGCACCCAATGCCGCTTTTGTTAAGATTTCTTCATCGGCACGACTGTGATCATTAAACCATCCATTGTTGATGAGGGCTCTCACATCTGAGCCAGTGGGGTTCAAGGAGAAATAATGATCAAGCGTCGCCACGCAGCTCTTCCCGAGGATCTGTCTATATACCCCATCTTCATGGGTATTATATAATGAAGTAAACAACTCGTTATACTCAGCAGGGTATTCAGTTTGAGCGGCCGCACGAAGGTAAATTTTTTCAGTCGCACCATGATCTATGTGTGAGTGAGCATCGTAGGTGGTCGCGTTTTTAAGGAGTGTATTTACCGCACTGATTCTCGGCTTGAACTGGAAAAAATGATCTAAATAAAGGGGTAGATTACGTGCCTTGACTCGAGCGGAAGTCAACGTTGTGTTTCCATTCCGGGCGGTACGAAACACTTCAATGAAGTCTTCTTGTGTTCGGATCATCTCAACGCCATATTCAAGTAATGATTGCGCCTTGCTTTCATCTTGTGCACTATGGAGTGCATCTGTTAGAGCCTTCAGCGTTTTGAAACCTCTTATTGCACTCTCCTGTATTAATAATTTCCGGGATGCCAATTCCTGAGATGACGGCGAACCGAGATTAATTTTGTCTTCAATCTGCTTTTTTAAATGATCGGGTAAAGCGCTCCATGATTGGTCGCGTTTTACTATCAGTAACTGATCAGTGCTCATCTGATCGAGGTTCTGAGTGATAAAATAAATTTTCATCCGAGTATTCGATTTCTCGATATACGTCATGAATGTTTGAAGGTTGTGATCGGACTCCAATTTGAAGTGGGGAGGTAGTGGCTTTTTGAATAGGCCGGAAAACTGTTTTTGTGAACTGCTAATGTTTTTAATAAGCAAAGGGCTTGGAGCAAGTAAAAAATCAAGGATGACCAGTTTCGCTTCCTCAAAATGACTGGAGGTCATGGCTTCAAGGTTTTGGATCAAACTTAAAAAGTAAGTTTCTGATATTTTGTATTTTTTTGCCAGCTTTTTAGTCTGATCTAGGTTGTTGAAATCGACACCCTCACCGAGATTAAAAAGAATATTTTGGAGTACCCCATCTATCATCGAGCGTTTTTCTTTGGATGCGAGAAAAGTGAAGTGTGTGATCAGTTTCTCTATGCCTGCTTGTCCTTTAAAACCCCTCATCATGGCCTCGGTGGCGATGGCTTCGTAGAGCAGTTCTGAATCAAGCTTTGGTTTTAGTTCCATGGCGGCCATGAAAATTTTCTGCTCGGCTTCGGAGTTCACACCTAAGTTACTCATGGCTGTTTCTAGATAGGAAGGATTGGGTAAAAAACCCACACCCGGGTTCACTTCGCTCATATCTAGGGCTTTGCGTAATACTAATTCGGGGTTGATGATATACAAACAATCTTGGTCATCGGCTCTTGCTGTAGAGATGCCTAGTAAAAGAAATAGTAAAAATAGGTTTTTCATACACCTCATTTTTACTCCGCACCTTTGCTTTTTAAATATTGCACTAAAATGTACCGATTGATGCTGTTTCCAAGATTGGCCCGTACCTGGAGTTCTTCGACATCTATACTTGACGGATTAAGCGCAAGGAAACGAAAGAGGCTTGATTTTAGTGCTTTTACTCGGAAGGTGTCAAAAGGGAGTGACTGTGATGGGAATTCGTCAAAAATATGGAGATACTCTTCCACGGTTTTCGCACGCAGTGCGCCTCTCTCTAAAAATGCGCCTCTTGCAGGGGAATAAATATGAAAGGGCACTTGATTGATGACCTGCCTCACCTCTGAGCTAGTGGGAGAGAGATGCATAAATCCATCGATCAGCTTAAGGCTGCAATCATCCAAGACCCGAGGCGAGACGCTCATGAGTACTTGAATGTAGTCAACTGGAGTACGCATGATACGGTGTTGATCAGCATCAGCGCATATTTTTTTCTGAAGGTCGATAAATGTTTCATCTGATTGATTGCCAGAGGTAAAGATTTTAAGGACGGCCAATACCTCGTCTAGTTTTGGTTTTAGGTAATAAAAATGCTGTAAGTAGACAGGCATGAGTTTATTCCTGACCCAATAAACATCCAAATTAGAATATGAATTGCTAAAAAGATTCACGAAATCAGCGGGGGTATCCAGTAGTTCAAAAGCTTGTCTCAAGTATTTTTTAGCATCAGCTGTACTGTTTGCCTGATGAAATAGCTTGGCTACGACTCTACACTCTTTTGATTTGGCGCTCATCGAGGGGGGCGTTTCTGGTGCTTTTATCGCCAGCGAATTCTTTAGATAAAGTTTACCATTGATTGATTCCCTGATATTGAGTGGAAAAAGTGGCCAAGCTTTATCTTTCTCCACCATCATGAGTTGATCGGTGCTCAGTTGGTCCCAGTTTTGATCTAGAAAATAGATTTTTATCCGGGTATTGGATGCACCCAAGTATTTACTGAAATCTTGGAGACGATCGTCGCGGCCCGCCTCTAATCTGAATTGAGGTCTGCCAAGGAGTGGGTAGTTGGGATTCAGAAACTTTTGTAGTGTTACCACCCTTTGCAATAGCGCTGGACTTGGGTTTCTAAAAAAATCAAGAATGACGAGCTTCGCTTCTTCGAAATGAGTAGCCGGCATGTTTTCAAAACTTTTAATGACGCTGAAAACGTCCGCTTTTGTCATTTTATAGGAGCTTGCTAAATTTGAAATTTGGTCGATATTGCTAAAATCAATTTTTTCACCGAATATAAAAAGAATATTTTGAATCACCCCATCGATGAGGGATTCTTTTTGATCAGTCGGAAGAGCGTTAAAGATGTTAAATAGGCGTTCGACGCTCGCTTTTCCTTTAAATCCCCGCATCGATGCTTCAGATGAGATGGCTTCG
This sequence comes from Oligoflexia bacterium, assembly GCA_903845155.1. Lineage (GTDB taxonomy): Bacteria > Bdellovibrionota > UBA1018 > UBA1018 > CAIMNF01 > CAIMNF01. Next base: position 635 of record CAIMWN010000259.1, on the reverse strand, counting down.
TGGAGTATTTCTGAATCAAGGAGTGGTTTCAGTTTCATGGCTTTTGTGAAAATTTCTCGTTCAGCTTCTGTGACCAAATCCAATTTCTTCATCGCCACTTCGGCATAAGCCGCACTAGGTAATAGGCTTGCATCGTCATAGTGCAAAGAGGCCTTGAGGATTTTAGTGAAGGTACTGTGATCAGGATTAATGATATGCGGGCAATCGGGACTAGCCACCACTGAAGTTGCCGCGAGAAGACAGCACATCAAGACGCCTAATTGAATTGTTTTCGCTTTCAAATCGCACATGTTCTTTGATGGTTTACAGTATCCGACTAAAAAAGTCCACAAATGAAACTTCGATGGAGCGGATTCGGATGTGATTCGCGCGCGATTCTGTCTCTTTAATTCGCACACGATTATGTCCCTGCCCACCAAGTAATGGATTGAATTAATTAAATACACTCGGTAGACCTAAGCTGCGTATCGGTTGCTATAGCATTTTATTAATGATTCTAGCTCTAAATTTCTTTCGTTTAACCATCCTTCAACTCTTCCATCGCTCGTAATTCTGATTTCAATCACACGTCTTGCAATACTGTAAGGTAATTTAGTTGTAATTTGGTACCGTTCATTCTTGTAAATGATGGTGTG
>CAIMWN010000258.1 GCA_903845155.1 Oligoflexia bacterium | reverse complement strand
TTTTAATCAGTTTGGTCGGTTTGATTTAGTACAAGTCAGTGTAAGTAAACATGTCTGATATGAAAGGATCCTATGAGAGTCCAGATCGTATCGTTCCGTTGCGTACTGAAGAATCAGTTAGGTCACCTTATTAGTTCGTCCTTTAATCATGATGTGGTTACCACACCCAGTGAGGGTGAACCCGTGCATGAGCTTCAAGGTTTTGTTGAAGGCTTGAAGGGCTTAAAAGAGGGTGAAAGGAAGCAAATTCGAGTGAATGCGGATCAGGCCTATGGCTTTTATGATCTGAGTTTACTCGTACGCGTTTCTCGTTCAAGCGTTCATCAGGGTAAGAAGATTCGGATGGGTGATAAAGTGCGTGGGCGTTACACGCAAGATCATGAACTTCGAACTTTTACTGTCGTCGATTTATCTGAAGGCGATTTGTTACTCGACGCCAATCACCCGCTTGCCGGGCAGGATTTGGTGTTTGATGTAGAGGTGACCTCTTCGCGCGAAGAAAATGAAGAGGCGGAAGTTCAGAATAAGCCGCTCTTTCATTAATTAGAAAATCATTCGGTCGGGGAATCCCATGGGGCCCGGTCTGCGTTGGATTTGGTCTGCTTTGTAGCCGTAGCAATTCATTTTGGTAACGACGTGTTCTACGTTATAAGCTCTGTATTTTCCGCTAATGCGGAGAATTAGTTTTTCTACGTCTGAGAACTGAGAGTTCGCGTGATCTTGTGGGAAGGAGTTAGGGACCAGTACTTTCAAAGTTTCAGTGGAAGCGTCTTTAATGTAAGTGTCGTAGCCCGGAACGATTGCAGCTCCGAATAAGGTACAGAGATCTTTTACTCTGAATTCGTGATTGAGAATGTGAGCGTTGTCTTGTTGAGTAAGTGCGGTGAGTTCAAAATGTTGGCCTGCATTTTTAGGAAAACCGGTAACGCTAGTATTACCGGTGTTTGAAATCTTAGTTACTTCAGCGCAAACTTGAACACTTTCCTTTTCTTTACGGTTTTCTGCGGTAACGCAGGTTCGGGCGCTTGCGGCTTGAATTGAAAAAATGGCTAAGAGAACTGCAATGCTTGATTTCATGTTTTACTCCGAGTTTGAAATTGAAGCCATTATAACGGATGGCTGCGCTTTTGTAAATACGCGCTATTTAATTAACATAGGTTGGTATCGGTCACGCATGATTAAATAGTTTTAGTTTATGGAGAACTGGTTTTAGGGTGAGTTCTGATCAGTCGTGCCTTTATTAGAGTCTAGCAATTTCGCAAGTAACTCCATATTAGTGTGATGACGTTTGATGAGTACAACAAGATAATTTTGGTAGATGGAGAGTATCTCATTGGCTTTCTTCTTATTTTCCACATTCATCAGATCATAAGTGTTAAGGCCTTCACGGTTTTCAACGATGCGCATGAGTTCGAGTGAATAACTAGTGGTTTGATCACTTTCAATCTTTGATTGAAGCTTGGTCACTGCAGAAGTAATGCGTGCGCTGTCCTTTGCTGCGAGTGCATTTCGAACTTCGGTATTGTCTTCAACTGCTTTGATCTGACGAGCTATTTTGCTAATGTCGAGACCAAGATACCTGATTTGCTCAAAAATCTCGGGGTATTCAATTTTTGATATCGCCAGATCACGTTGGATTTTAGTAAAACGTGACTGCGACTCGATAGAGGTCTCAGTCGTTACTAGGTCTGTAGTTTCAGCAACTGGCTCGATCAACTGAGCTGCACGTATTGCTGCAAAAATCTCTCTGTCCGTATCTAAGAGCCACGTGATTGCCTTCACTGCACGCGCGGAGTCTTTTGGATTGAGATATGAATTATTTTTAGCAAAATTTTCCAGGAATAAACCAGGGTTTTTCTGAAACTCTGCTGAAGGTAGGATCATTTCTAAAATAATGCTCTCAGCCGCGGCTGCACTTCTCTGAGCCTCTTTTTTATTAAAAAGGGACCAATCGCCAGTTCTCATCACACCATATTCGACAGTAGTGTTAATTGCTCTTTTTAGTTCCGCAGACCATTTTAATGAGATTAATTCTTCATTGCCAGATCTAGCAACATAGTTGGATAACTTGACCCCTTCGGCAAATTCTTCAAGTCTACCTTGAGAGTCTAGAGATGTTAAAAATAGCATCGCCATGCTTTGGTTCACCGGTGATGTTGGATATTGTTGTCTGAGGTTTGCGAGATACTGTTTCCAAGTGCGTAAATAGAGGGCTGGATTGGTTTGAAATAATGGGTCTACAAAAATGGTATGAATCATCTTCGACTCAAGGACTCTTGCTTCGTCGGCAGAGACGGTTCCGTTAAAGAATTTTGAAACGTAATTAAAGACTAAATTACTTACATTCGCTCGAGCTGCTTCTTGTTTTCTCTCCAATTGGCTTTCGTTTAGATCGCGTTTAACTATTCTTAGTTCCGCTTCTTTATATAGATTGAACTGTAACGCTTGCCAGTCGTCAGGAGATTGGATTTCTATTTGTATGAATTGGTCATTTCTTTGAACCGACTTCAGTTTCACTTGCCTGTTGTATGAACTATAAAGAATTAAATTGTCTAAATTGATTTGAAAGACCTTGAAGACCTTGCCGGATTTCGACGCTCCATATTTTTTAATATCCCTAATCGCCATTTCAATCTGGAGCGGGGATTCAAAGTCCCACATCATTACCTCACAGGTGAATTCACGAACCTGAAATAACTTGTCAGACGCTGGTGCAATGCTGCCTGAATTTGTCTGTATTTGCTGTGCATGAGCTGAACTCAGCGTCAAAGCTTGAGTTCCGAAGAATAACAGGGGCAGTAAAGAGAAGTGCAATTGCTTGTTTTTCATGTAAATTCCAATCATACCGTTCCAAGATTGAGGGATTGATTTCCCGTGATGCTGGTGCGGATTTCCTTTGAATGTATTTATACATATTACTTGAGTGAAATGGGCGGAAATTTTATAAGATGAAAGACATCAAGATTAAATTGATTTCATTGAGTACAGAGTAGGGGGCGGCGTTTTCAACCTCCCCCACAAACGAAAAAAGCCCCTCTGTGAAACACAGAGAGGCTTTTTCTTAAACTAGTTTGAGCTAGCTAACGTATATCGCTTAGTAGCGACCACGTCCGCCGCCGCCGCCGCCACGGCTGTTATCACGAGGAGCCATTGGCTTCGCTTCGTTAACAGTCATTGGACGACCGTTATAGTCTGCTCCGTTGAATTTATTGATAGCTGCGTTAGCTTCTTCGTCTGTAGACATTTCTACGAATCCAAAGCCTTTGCTGCGTCCAGATTCGCGATCCATAATGATGCGAGCTGAATCAACTGTTCCACATTGTGAAAATGTGTCTAACAAAGTTTGATCGGTTGCTGAAAAGGGAAGATTCCCGACATATAGTTTTTTACCCATAAGACCTCCTAAGGTTGGGAGCCACTTAAGAAGACAAAAGGCGAAATTACCTGAAGACCCTGAAGAAGCAAATTAATGACAAGCCAATGGTAACACACATGCAGCAAAAGTCAAAGTGAATTCTTGAGTAAAAAAATTGGGCATTTAGAATTCCCGAAGGTCGCGGAATGATGGATGAACTCGATTTTAGTAAATTAATTTTATGGAATTAATATAAGTGCGTCAAGCCAAGGCGAGTTGCTAAATCAGCAAGACTGAAGGTCATGGAGCGATCAAGGCTGAGGAATGCATCATTACTCCAGGTGAGGTCAGCTACCCCTTCTTCGGTACCGGTATCTCTGTTGAACTGTTCGCTGAAGTGTCCGTCTGCTGCTGAATGGAATTTTGAGCGTTGAATGAAGCCATCGCCTTTTTGTTTTGCAGATACCACGAGATCACTCCACTGTACGCTTCCTTTTTTAATTACCATTCCGGGAGTGAGGTGTTTCGACATTCCGATCGCATTCAAAAAGTTTACGTTCAACGGACTTACCGTAATGTTTCCTACGATATTTAATGCGTTTCGAAATTGATAATATGCTTCAGCCATTCCAAGTGTAGAGATGAACCAAGGATTTCCGAGTGAGGTGGCGTCTGTAGTGTAGCCATTATATTTGTCTTCTTGATTACGTCCAATCGCAGTTCCGAGCGGTTCTCCCGCCGCTGATGTCTTAATTTTGTTGATGGCATAAATGGGCATGAAGCTTTGTTCTAGTTTCAAAAGAGTAGCCATTACCCGGTCGTCTAATATTGAGAAGGGTTGACCCAATTCAGCGCTGTGAATGACTGCAAAAAGGATTTCAGCGTCGAGTGAAGCACCTTTGTCAATGCCGGAAGTTTGATTGACGGTAGCGTGAATGTAACCATCGGCAGGATTAAAAAATTGATTCAAAGTTGGCTGAATGGTAGCTGCAATTTGACTATAGTGATCAGCAGCGAAAGGGTCATTCATGAGACGCGCGAAATCGGCGCCTTCTTTCATTGCTTTCCATTGTGCGAGACGAGTAAAAAAGTGATCGCCTTTTTTATCTTCCCAGACATTTCCACTTTGCTCACTCCAATATTTTGCAGTTGCTTCTAAATTTACTTTGATGACGGTATTCGCGGGGAGGGTCGGATTATAGAGGGTTTTGAGCACCTGATCCATTTTACCGTCTGCAATCAGCGCCCTCGCATAAAGCATGAGGGTAAGCGCTTCTAGAGCTGGTCCGTCATTCTGAGGTCTCATCCATTCGCCCCAATATGCAGTTCCGTTCATATTAAATTTTGGGTCTCCCACTCCGCGACCATCCACATTGCGAACGCCATTGTGGTCAATATCACTGCTTAGATTAGGGGTGAGTTGAAGACCTCTTGAAAAGCTGGCGTAATCGCTGAGCAGACCAAAATATTTGTTCATCTTATTTACATCGCCTTTTGCCTTCGCACCCATTGCCAAATAGAAAACTTCTTTCATCGTCAGTGCAGAGTCCCGCTTCCAATGATAAAAATAGTTTTGACTAACGGGATGGCTTGGATCGCCGCGACTCGGTGATGCCATGACGGAGCCCGGGCTTCCGCCTTCAGGAGCAATGGCAGCGACGATAAAATTTTCTGCTGTGATTTTTATTTTTGCAATCCATGAGTCATTACTTTCATATTGATTCACATTAGCGATGGCATTGCAGTTGGCTGCATACGAATTTGAATTCACGCTCATGGAAATGAGAGAGCAGATGAGTGTGCTGATGATGGACTGACGTATGGGTTGCATAAAAAATATCCTATAAACTCGTATGACGGGATTTGATCAAAACACAAGGAGTTGCATAGATCGTGCCGACTTCAAGCGCATTAGAATGGATATCAGATCAAAAAAACCTATCGGTTTTGAATATTTTTCATTGCTTGTCGAATAATTAAACAATGGTAGTTGAGTAAATTGGGCGTTTATTGAATCAGGTAATCGATGGCTAGATCCAGGCTAGCCTAGAAATTGGGCATTTTGCAGGCAGGCTCACCGGCGGGAGCATTGACTCCGTAAGTGACGCCATTCACTGCCACAAAACCATTTGCATGATTGGGTTCTTTATTTCGAGGATTACAGTGAACCCAGTGAACAAAGCCGCCGCTAGAAAAGTTTTGGTGATCCACTTTGAAGTCGCCACATGCGGTAATCGTGTTGCCTTGATTGATGGAAGGAATGTCGCCAAAATCATTTTGATAAATGACTTCCACATCACCTTTGCCGTCTCCATCTAAATCAATTACGTAATGCGAATGACCCGTTTGATCTGGTTTACGTAGAACTACCACGCCAGTAATATAGGCGCGGTGCCAGTCAGTATTCGTGCCTTTTAGCCACGTGAGAACTTGTTGATTATTGTTGGCTAGTTTAGCCACACGATTCGTATCGTAACAATCCATTGAAAACGCGAACTGATTAAAACCTAAGGTAAAACCGAGCAAAGCAAGAGATAACTTCATGTTTCATTTCCCCCCGGATCGGTCAATCGTTACATCTGAAAGTGGTACTGTATAGAAAAAAAATGCATGGCGATGGGCGCAAAACGTAAAAAAATGAAATTTTATCACTTCAGTATTGAATGGGAATCATGCGCTCTGCGTTTAGGGCAATGGATGCTCTATTTCTAGGTAAGGCGATCATTATTCCATTAATATGAGCTCATTTTATTAAATCCAGTCGTCTCAAACTTCGCCCGTGCTTGCCCCAGGAGTTTTGCCTAGTCAGCGCGAAGAGTTAAACGGTCATTGTGTAAGTATTAGAACGTTGTGTTAGCTCCCAAGTCGTTTAAAACCATAAAACAGGCTTTATTTCTGTTGTTGGGGTTTTTTAACCGCCAACCTCCAGTTTATGTTTAATAATAAGTGGAAGAGCTGCACGGATGTAGTTCTGATTTAAACCCATCACGGAAGAGGTGCATAGTGAGTATTTTTTCACGTTACGCTGACCCAAAAAAAACCACCATTTTAATCATGTCCTTGAGCCTCGGCCTCACCGCCTGTGGGAATGATAAGCTCGCCCTGGGATCGGTAAGTTCTGCCGGGTCACTGGGGGCAGGACAGGTAGCTCCGGTTTCCTTGCCGGTAACAGCCGGTTCTCCGGGCCAAACGCAAAGCACACCGCCGGGGGCTCCGGTAAGTAAAAATCCGTTAGGACTGCCGAGTTGTGTGACGACTGATTTAAATCATCAATGTATTGGTCTTAAAATTGAGTCTTATGAAAACTCTTCTGGAGTTTTGCTTCCAGAAGCGGATGCCAGTACTTTAGTGATCGGTATGAATAGTATTTGGAGTACTTGTAATATTGGATTTCAACTTGAGAAATATGAATCCGTTGATCCTACTACGCGTGGTTTGGCTTTTAATTCTGATTGGCAAAACGATGGAAGCCAAGTGCGATCCGCCTTCGCTGAGTCAGATAAATTCTTAGTGGTAGTAGTGGGAGCACTTACGGGCTCAACCATTGCGGTCACCGAGATGCCAGGCGGTGGACCTTATGGCACGCTCGTGGAAAGTTTGTTTGCAAGAAATCCAATGACGGTGGGGCATGAGCTTGGGCACTATATGGGGCTCTATCACGTGACTGACGATACGAACTTAATGAACCCCTATATCGGGCCGAATACTTCGTCGCTCACTTCTTCACAATGTCAGACTGCACGTGCTACCAATACGGCAAATTGGCCGCAAATGATGAGAAATTAATACGCTTTCCATTTTGTAGTGGCAGAGCGGCATTAAAGAAACATAATTAGGCTTCCTCGTTTGCCCGTTCTAAAAATAGCAGATGAAAAGTCTAATCTTCTCAAGCTTACTTATTCTATTTTCGGCAGGCTGTGGAGTCACTGGCGAGCTCTCGGACATGCATGATTCGATCAGTAAGATGAGTGGTTCGATTGATTCAATGCGAGACTCGATCCATGATGTAAAGAGTGATGCAGATGTTTTATACTTTGACCTTCGAGCAGCGCAAGCGCGAGATGCGCGACAAAATGCCTTGGCTGCAATGAATGCTTCAAATGATATTGGAACTAAAATAGGATTCGCAACCGAATATCTTGCTTCTTTAGAGTATCAAAGTTGGAAGCCCATGCTAGAAACGGATCGTGGGCGTCAAGCGCTGATGTCGGAAGCCGTTCAAGAGTTCTTCTTAAAGATAAGACAATTTATTAGTGATCGAAGTGATGTTTCCCCCAGTTCGAACGCCAATATGGCTCAGAATCTTTACGCACTCGCCGCAGGAATTCAATTCGTGAGTCAAACTCAAATCGATGCACTCAATGGAACGAGTAAAGTGCAAGTCAGCATGCTCAGTATGATTGAAGACGGTATCAACGCTAAGAAGGGAGTAAGTGATGGAACGCTCTCCTTGAGTAGTTTGCCCGATTATCAGGCGCAAGTGCTCATTCAAGAACAAGACGCCATTTATTTTCTGAGGGTGAGGCAAAATTTCCTCAAGGCATTTGCCTTTGTTTTGGCTGCGTCTGATTCGGAGGGAGATGCGCCAGGGACTTTGATGCTGTTTTGGGATTACATTCGGAGTAATATTTTTAACGGGAGCTGGACGCCTAATTTCAGCTCGAGAAATATCCTTCAAATTCAATTTAATGCAGGAGCACTCGAATTTGCAACTGAGACTGAAACATTTTTACGAACTCACGGATATGATCCGATGAATGATAAGAAAATTTCAGTTTTCTTAAATCATCTCAATTTGGACCCTTTTAATATTCCGGCTCTCTTGCTCTCCACTGATCCTGCAGATCGTCTTCGTGGTCAGTCATTGAAACGATTTCAAGACGCCCTTAATGCGGTGACAAGAGTAGATTGAAAAGCACTCTCACCTGATCGTGTACTGATATGCTTACAAAGAGTAGGTGGACCGATTTTACTTCTACGCCGTAGTCTTTTAAAGATAACTCGGCTTCGCCTTGAATCTGAAATTCTTTTCCATGAGGCAGCATTTTAACGGGGAGTTTCACCGCCCGAGAATTGCCATGAATAGTCCATGTTCCATTAATCTCAAGCAAATCGGAGGAGGGTGTTTTGCTGAGAGAGTGTATTTTCAAAGTGATTTCTGGGTATATCACGGATCGTTTTCCTGAAAGTGGTAACTGATTCTGATCTGTGCAGGAGTGTTCTGCTGGGTAATGGGCATCGGAGTAGTTGAGTCCTAGTGACTCGCGCAGGTGGCAGTCGCGCGTTTTGTTACCGGTAGTGATAGAATCAATCGGTACATGAAACTCACCATGAGAATCGTTCCAGTGTTCTGTGTCGATAGTGATTGAACCTAGAAGCTGATTCGACTCACCCTCATGAGTCCCAGCAGTAAAGGGGAGGTAGAATTTTATTCCGGGGGTTTTGCTGTTCAGTGGTGTGAGGTCATACACGATTACTTTTCCCCAGGCGCTTTGTAGAATGAAGAACGCGAGTAAAAATGCAAATAAATTTATTTCTGTTTTCACCTTCTCAGATTGGACTCCGAAAATGTTGTTGTTATTTTTGCTTCCACATTAAGTTATCGCAACGCTCTATTTGTTTTAGGTGAAGTGCGATATCACAGCTACGTAACGGGAGGATTCAACATGACGCCAGTATATATTTCTGATTTTCATTCTGTTTGTCCCAAGTTTTTGCTCTCCCAAGACCAGTCGGTTAAAAACATGGTCGATATTAGGCTTTTAATGAATCAAAAGCGGGTAGCTCTTGATTTAGACAAACCCATAGAGCGCAAAAGAATTGAAGCGAAGGTGCAACGCTTTGGCCTTGCGAATTCAAAAATTAAAGAACGTCGCACTGAGGTGGGTGATTATGTAGTGGTGCTTCCCGGAAATGAATCCGAGCTGACCTTTTTTAACAGTGCGCATCTTCCCACTCTTGATTCAAGAATGAGTTTTTACTCCGATCGAGTTCAGGAAGTATTTAAAGAATTTTATCCCGTACAAAAAGGAGAATCTGCACCCGATCAACTCATTCACGTGTCGTGCACAGGCTATAGTTCACCGAGTCCTGCACAAAGAATAGTGGCGCAGTGGGAAAAACCATCGACGGTCACTCACGCCTATCATATGGGGTGCTATGCTTCGCTGCCAGCACTGAGGCTCGCACGTGGATTGTCGGCGAGTGCTCCAGCGGTTCGAGAAAATGAAGTTCCGTACAAAGTGGATATAGTCCATAATGAACTTTGTTCTTTGCATGTGAATCCCCTCGATTTTGATCCGCAACAAATGGTGGTTCAGAGTTTGTTCGCAGATGGGCACATGAAGTACAGCATGACTCGGAAAAAACCGAAACTTGGATTTGAAGTTCTATCCTTACTTGAAACCATTGTTCCGAATACCACCGAACTCATGACTTGGACTCCAGGTTCAACGCATTTTGTAATTTCATTGTCGAGAGAAGTACCTGGGTTGTTTAACACTTACCTTAAGCCTTATCTGGCAAAACTCTTCGAACAAGCAGGTATTTCGTTTCAACAGCCTTTGATTTATGCCATTCATCCTGGAGGACCAAAAATTATTGAAACGGTAGAAGCGGTGATGGAGCTTACGCCTGATCAGACCATAGAAAGTCATGATGTGCTCACGCATCGCGGGAACATGTCATCCGCCACTCTTCCTCATATTTGGGAGGCGATTTTGAAAAATCCGAACCGTAAAGATGGTGCCATTGTTGTTTGCATTGCTTTTGGGCCGGGAATCACAATTAGTGGTGGTGTTTTCCGCCTATGTCGCTCTTGAGTTTCTACCTAAGCGTCCTGGTTATTCAAAGTGCCAGCATGACCTTTGATGAGTTTTACTTTCATCATAAGCGGGATTTGCCTCGCTGGGAGCGTATCGGTCATGTTCTCGATACCCTTACGGGGCTCATTCTGTTTTTCAAATTCAAGCAGGCATCCTGGCACTTTACTCACTTTACCAGTTGGTGTTTTGGAATATTTTAAAAAAACCATTTCAATCCGAAGTTCGCTCCTCACCCAACGTGAATAATGAAATCTATCACGACCTCGGTTCTCGATGGTATGAAGCGCACGACGATCCGGTCGCTCTTTTGCGTGCAGAGGCAAAAACAAAGAACGCTTGGGTGAAGCAAGTGATTCACGATTCCTTTCCACTCCATGAGAATAATCTTCTTCGAGTTTTGGATTTAGGTTGTGGTGCCGGATTTTTGAGTAATGATTTAGGCAATGATGGGTATAGAGTAACCGGCCTCGATGCATCTGAATCTTCTCTTCATATTGCCAGCCAATACGACAAAGCCAAATTAGTAAATTACGTTCATGCTGACGCTTATCATTTGCCGTTCGCAGATGGAACTTTTGAAGTGGTGACTTGCATGGATTTCTTAGAACACATGGAAGATCCAGAAGCCGTCGTGAGAGAGGCCGCTCGCGTTCTTGCTCCAAAGGGGATATTTAGGCTACGCACAAAAGTCATCTGAGAGAGCTTATTTTAAGCAGCTTTAGAGCCTTGTTGATCCCTTGAGGTTTTGGGTTCAGGGTAAATGGTTTGATCGGGGCGCTTCTCCACCGATTCCTTGCCTTCAACCCAGTTTTCCCAAAGTAAAGCAAGGAGTCCAGGTAGAAACAAACTCGCGATACCCAGCCAGGTGAGCCACACTAGAGCAGACTTTTCAAAACCATTCATAACGATCCTCCTGTTCATAGGGAGGAGCAAATCCCTTGCCAGGGGAAAAGGGATTGCGAAAATTTATTGGCGCTAGGCAAAAAATTCATCTTACTTTTATTTTCAGATGCCCTTAATCTGATGAGGAATCAAAACAAAAACCTCGGGGCCGAGCCCTGAGCAGAGGGGCCTTTCAATGAAAATCATCATGATGACGACTGCATTGTTCTTATCCACTAGTTACGCGCACGCATTTCCAAAGGTAGGTGATCAAGCTGTGTTGCGACTCATTTCAGGAACTGGTGTCAGTTACACGGATACTCAGGTAGTTACTGCGGTTGACGATAGTAAAAATCAATTTCAAGTACATGAAGTTCTTGCCATGGGAGCGCAAACCCAAGCGCAGGACCTAGTGAGTGATATTGCAATTACCCAATATTTAATGCAATCAGCATCGTCTGCTGATGCCTGTTCAAAATTAGGGCAAGGTTTTGCTGGTTCGGGTGTGATCGAAAGCATTTCCGTTTTGGGTACGGTAATCAATACCTGCCGCGTTTTAGTGACCACTACAGACCCATCGGGGAATACTCAAACTTTTGATTTTTGGTTCGGTGATGTTCCATTTGGTGTAGTGAAGGAGCAAGTGAATAATGTTGATCCTGCACAAAGTGGTGTGATTGAACTAGTGAGTTATATTAGAAATTAATAAAAAAAAGCCTTATCACTCACTGGTGGTGAATGATAAGGCTTTTTTCTTTTGTGAGTGTTGTATCCTACAAAAGATTTTTGCGTCGAATTGCACTGATTTTATCTTCTAGAGCGGCATCGATGCCTTCTTGTGCTTGATCCGCGAGATCGCCTCGAGATTCCGGTATTCTTTCTGCTTGGACTTCTCTTAAGCCGAAGGCGTAAGACACATTGTCAAAGCTTTCACTGGTGATTCGGGTCAATGCATCTGGCATTTCGCCGCCCGAAGTACCGAGAACATTATTTTGGTTGATTCTTGCTTTTTGAATTTCCGTTATTTGTTTATTCATATTTTCCTTTTTAGTGTTTCATTTCTAAACTGTATTTGTCGTACTCGCTCAACATTGAAATCGATAGTTTCGTCAAAGTTGCTCGTAATCCGTCGACTTCCAGTAGATCTAAGGAGCGTAAGTAGCTGATATCGTCCACTTCACCGATCACTTCAATCATTCGCTTCCTTGAAACTGCTAAGTAATGATGATCATTTTGTTTTTTTGCGTCCTGCATGGTCTGCTCCAAATTCCTTGTTGTTGAGTTTTTGTTTACACCTTAGATAAAGCAAGGCGTATGCCATTCATTTTCAGGCGCCATCTCACGCAAGACCGAGAGAATGGGTTTGGGGGTGTATTTCAATGACAAAGGAAGCAGTGCCTGTTGGAAATGTCCCAATGGGGGAACGAGGAACGAAGAGTTTAGTTAGATTTTTGCCCAAGACTGAATTCAAATTTAGAGCTCTGATAACTCTTGTCGGCCCGCCAGTAATGCGTGAGTTTGGAATCGTGGATCCTTTGATTCGGGCTAGACCAAAGGACATGAAAGTCTGAGGATTGAATGCCAGCGCCCCCGAGTAGGCTTAGGCTGCGAACGACGAGGATATTTCTTGTTCGATTTGCAAACGCGCACGGGAACGTAACGGTGACATCAGTGCGGTCTGCGTTTGAGGAACCAATAAAGAGACCATTTAAAATATATCCGAAGGTGCCGTTTTTTACGTGAAATCCATCGAACTCGATTTTGCAAAGTGTGGGCTGCTGATAGATAGCTCCGTGTGGTGTTTCATCGGGCATGAGAGCCATTTCTTCTTCAAGGGCGGAATCAACTTTTCTCATAAATGAACGAAAGGCTTTTACTGGTACTAGCTCTTCCATTCCTGCAAGGGTAGTTCCGTCTGAAATAAAAAGTGTCCTATTTGAGGAAACGGAAGGGCTGCTCATCAAAGTTGCTTTTATCTTATATGCCTCGGCAATGGCCTCGCCGTGGCATGCAAAAATAGCGATCGAATGCAAATTTGGTGAAAGATCTGTAAAAAATCCCAAAGGGTATTCGCTCATTCTAGAGTCCACTAGTTTTCCATCAGCAAGGCCATGTGAAATAATGACCACGTTTTGCAGCTGAGGCGAACGAAGCATTTCATGAACGAGCGTGAGATCTGTAGAGTGCACGACCTCCCAGTTGAGCTTAAGATGCGAAAGGGTTCTGCCGATCATCCGGTCTGCAATTTCTCCTTCATGGAGCTGAGCGATTACTTGTAATGAAGTCTTTTCTTTTGCAAGACTCATATAGGCATCAAAATTAAAGTCAAACTGTTCAGATCGAGCAACGCATTCTTCGACAGATGTCGCAGTGGCAATTTTCATGAGTTGTTTATTTTGTTTCTTGAGCAGTTGAGTGAGTTCCTCATAGCGAATTTGCATTGTTTGAAATTCTGTTGAATTGCTAATCTCTTCGGGTGGATCAATCGAGAAAATGATATTCTTGGCAAATGGCCCTTCTTGCGTCGCTGGGTCAAAGTGAACCTTCAGCGCTTCGGGTACGGTCACGACTATTTTATTTAATTGAACCAATTTTCCAGGGGCAAAGGTGAGGCGAAGGAGGTCGCGAATCAGGCTCCCACGACTTACTTTGTGAATCTGGTTCCGAGCGTCTTGAATTTCCCGGCAGTATTCTTCGGCACCGGTACTTAAGGCATAAGCAGAGCTGGTCCAAAAGCTTAACAAATTCAGTGCTAGAATTCCAACAATAGTATTGATGACTGGTTTCTTCATTTTTGATTGTACCCCGAGAATGGTCGCATTTAACGCATAAAAGCGACCTCAGCTTAGAATTTCTCCGTTGCCGAGGTCGCTCACTATTTTAGATTTTTAAATCTACTGAAGGTCCTTGATTAACCCTGATACTAATTCAGGTTGAAGTACCGCAAGTCCTGTAGGCTCAAGGACAGTAAGGACGTCTGTGGGAGCAAGGGTTACCAATCTTTGACCGTTCACTACTGGAGTCACTTTTGCTTTTTCGCGAATGATGGTCGCTAGATTTCGAACAACGTCGCGATCCTCTATGAAACTATATTTCTTAGAGAGATTTTGTTCTAGGGCATCTTGGGGGAGATTGCCATCGGCGTCGAGTACGATGAGGAGAACATCATTATTCTCAATGCCAATGACCAGGAATACGATACCGATCAGTACTGGAACGAGAATGATGCCGGCCTGCGCTTGTGGCGCTGGAGTAGTGTTAACGAGAGTTGCTGCAATAATAAGAGAAGCAAAAAACTTCTTAATTTTTTTCATGAGAGCGTGTCCTTTTCTGTTTTTTGTTTTTAATGTGTAACCATGATTAAGCTAAGCAAAATGCGGGCCAATGTTCGCTTTGACGACAGGACCCTACAGGCTGCGCAAGAGGCGTTTGGCTGAGAATGGGGCACCGGTTGAGGCATTAGCGGGACTTTTTGGGTATCCACTTGTTCCTAATGTCACAGATACTCCGTTCCGCAGTCTGAAGCGAGTCTGAGCGCAGCATCCCTGAGTGCCGGGTATAGGCGAAAACTGATCATGAGGGCCGTTAAAAAGCAAAAATTCCATTCTCGTTCGTCGGTCCTTTTCCCCTATAAAGAAAAGGTGCCGAAATGAAAGAGAATGGAATCTTCACTTGAGTGCATGGGGTAATGCAAATATAAAAATGCTAATGAGTGATCCGGTTCGAGTGTGAACTAGAAAGAGATTTGCTCATTATTTTGGCAACGACAAAACCAAGGCTAAAGGCGGCAGCGATGGCAATGACTGGATTTTCTTTTACGGTCGTCAAGGCACGTGTACTGAGGCTATCTACGCGCGTTTTTACTTCTGTGAGCATCTCGGCAGTCATCGTTTCAATATCACCAATTGCCTTGGTGCCGAAATTGGTAAAAGAATCTTTCTCCTCTTTAATGAAGCCAATGACTTCATCGCCGAATTCATTTAATTTTCCATTCATACTTTTGCCGGTTGGGCTAGTGGGTTCGATTTTCATATGATCTCCTATTGGTTAATTGGCAAAAACAATTTTTGCCGCTGTTTTCAGTCAGTTCAGAACAAATTTCGCTTACATTAAAAATGTCACTCCTGCGATTAATTGAAGGGCACGACTCTTTACATCAACTGAGTTTGAGTCATTCAAGTTTTTCAAGCCATAATCATAACGAGCTTCAAACTCCAAAAGAACGGGATTGATTTTGAATCCCACGCCAGCGCCTGCAATGACGCTGAAATCCCAGTTATTTGAATTGTCATTGAAGTTTACGCTGGTGTTAGCGATGTCGGTTGAGCTGCTCAAGTGAAGCGCCGCTGCCGGACCAGCCTCCACAAATAGTTCAAAAGGACCCGTGATTGGCGAAATTTTGAAAAGTAATGGTATTTGGAGGTAGTGGTGAGTCACTGTTGCAATCTGGGCAATTTGATATCCTTTTGAGCTGTAATTCGCTTCAATTCGGAGCCCAAAGAGACCCAGAGTCATTCCTTCCATGTGAATTCCAAATAGTGCTCCGGTTGTATTGTTGGTGGCTTGTGAATAGGTGCTGTTTGCATAATGGTAATCACTAAAATTCAATCCACCATGAACACCGAATCCTCCCATTGTGTGAGAGTCTGTTTTGTCTGCATCTTCTGCTAAAGCCGATGAGCCTAAACACAGTGAGAGTACGATTGCTGAGATAGTGATTTGGAATGCAGATGCTTTGGTGATTTTCATAAAATTCTCCTTTGGGTTTAAATGATTTGTACTTAGATTTTACCTGGTTCTTCGGCTGTAATCAGAACATCGACTCTGCGATTTTGAGCACGACCTTGGGCTGTTTTGTTGGTGGCAAGTGGTTTTTGATAATCGTATCCTACCGATTTGATTTCAAGCGGATCGCTTCCAGTATTCGATACGAAATAATCTTTCACTGCTTCAGCACGATTGGTTGAAAGTTTTTCATTCAATGCTTTTCCACCACGAGAATCGGTGTGTCCTTCTACGATGACAGTACTCTTGCCGAAATCTTTAATGACTTTTTGAACTTTAGCTAAAAGAGGAAAATTTGAGCCCTTCAGTTCAGCCTTTGCAGTAGTAAACTCCAACCCGCGGAGGCGGATCATTAAAGTGTTTCCTTGTTTGTAGACTTCAGCTTCGTTGTTACTGAACTCTAGTCTTGCTTCTTCGAAACTACGGTTAAAGGCTTGGTCAGCAGCTAAATTTTTGTTTTCAGCAGTTAATGCAATACTCGCGTCTTTTTCTCGGGTCAGTTGATTCTGTTTATGATCAAGTTGTTTTTGCTTACTATTGAGTTGCGCGTCTTTTTCGCTTACAGCATTTTGGTCGTTTTCAATTTTTAGTGCGATTTCTTCCGAAGGCACCTTGTTGTTCGCCTTAGAACTTCTGGTAATTTTGAGTAAATGATCGGCTGATTCCTGAGCTTCAGCAGTTTTGGCTGCTACTGCTTGTGTGTAATGTCGGTTTGCATTGATGAATGCATCAGTATCAGTTGCGCATTTTTGCGCTTTCGCAAGACTCTGTGGTGCGTATTGCTTCGCTCCTTCTTGAATGGCAAGTGTGATCATGTCGCGGACCTGACCAAGTGCGTTTTGCTTGATTGATTTTAATTCAAGATCGAGATAGCTCGCTTGAAGAGTAGTGCGATTTTTAATTACGTTTTTTAAATTGTTTTGTTCAATGTCGGCAGTGGCCTCTTTAAGATTTTGGTCCGCTTTTTTAAAGTCACTCGGGAATAAATTGGGCGCACCCGCTTTCACTGAATCGTCGCGAGCATTGATGACATCTTCAATGTTTTCGTGACCAACCTTCGCAAATTCATTTGATCGAACTAAGTATGCGCGACCTTCAGCCACTCGATGGAGTGTGACTTTCGCCTCCTTTTGTTGGTCCAGGCTTTTCTTTGCCGAGTTGAGGGCGTGATCAGCTGCTTCAAAATTGTGAGGCGAGAGCACATTTACTTGAAGTGTGCGTGCAGTGTTGATGTCGGCGTCAAGGCTACTCACCTCGGCGCCTGGGCTTGCAGTTTCCGGAAAGTCTTGAACAATGGGGCTGTTGCTACACGAGCTAAGCCAAGGTGCGAGAGCAATAATCACACCTAAGGCAAGGGTTGTTTTAAAACTGGGTGAAAGAATACTTTTATTCATGGGATGCTCCTGGTTGAAAATGGGTTATTGGTTTTTAAATATTGTTACTCAGTTGATTAAGCAAAAGCCGAGCCAAACTTTAAATGCAAGCAACAACAGGAGTTTGTGTAAGGGTACCGGGGGGTAATCCCATCATTGGGACAATTAGTGTTTTTCTTCGAGACTTCTGCTGTTCTATTCGTTGACTTTGTTTTTCGCCTTTTGTTTGGCGCCCTTAAGGTCATCTCCAATGTCATTTGCTTTGTCTTTGATGTCTTTACCCGCGGTATCATTCCCCACTGCTTTTCGAACGGTGCGTTTCACTTTTCGAAATTCTTTTTTCGTGTTTGTTTTTGCATCGATGGCGGTATTTTTGATGGAAGTTTCGGCATCTTCTGCATGAGTAATGATGGGGGTAGTGGTGATGGCTGTAGCGATAGCGAGCACCATGGTGATGAGAGTATGGTAACGACGGTCATTTTTAGTTTTCATATGAGGCTATATGCAAAATGAGTGCCGTTATATTTATCCTAATGCTTGTTTGCAAATCTTATTAAATGAAACGGCGAGAGCCTTGATGAGTTCGTCATCTTTATTTTGTCCATGACAGGTCAGCCACACGCGGTATTTCCAATATCCTTCTTTGGGGCCAATGACCCGCACCGATTTTTCTCGGACCTCTCTTGCAACGTAAAGTAAGGGTAAAAACGATAAACCAATGCCATCGACCACTGAGCGAACCAACGATGCAATAACATCACTCTCGAAAACAATACGCCCCTTGAGTTGATTCACTTCAAAGAATTGGTCAATCTCTGCTCTTAATTTAAAACTGGATGCCGGCATTAGCCATTGAGCATCTTCTCCGCCAATGATTTCTTTGACAGCGGCAGCGGCTTTTAAGTTTTTGGTATTGGAGCGTATGGTCCAACTACTGGAACAGGTGAGGGCGACCGGCACTTCTGCACGGGCCAAATTCTCGAGATCAGGATCCATCATTGCTTGCTGGGTGACCACAGCGTCCAGTTCCCTAAAACGAAGTCTTTCCGTCAGTTGTTCATGAGTACCTGATACCACCGTTACTTTTGGCCGTTGGGTAAGGCCGTGTTTGTTCAGAAAAAGACTGACGACTTCAATGACGAAGGGACGGTCTACCTCATCGGAGACCCCAATGTGGATCCGCCGTGACGCAGAAGGTACTCTTTTGGAGATGAGCTCGCCCATTTCTTCAGAAAGTTCAAACATCTGCCTGCAAAAACCGAAGATGACCGAACCTGCTGGAGTGAGCTTGTTCGTTCTGCCGACTTTTTGAAAGAGTCTAACGTCCAGCGTTCGCTCAAGTACTTTGAGTTGGCTGCTGAGTGAGGGCTGACTGATATGCAAGTGTTTTGCAGCAGCATTCACTCCACCCGACTTTGCGGTAACGTAAAAATAATAAAGATGGTTAAAATTAAACATAACATTATGCTAACAGTTTCATATTATTTATATACTTTTTTTATATAACATAAGCTGCCATGCTGGCTTACCACAAGAAAAGAGCAATCATTCAAAAACCAACGACGTCTAAAAGTAGCCCGATCATCATCATTCCCATTTTTTTACTCACGTGCGTGGGGGCACTTTTGTTTTGGCAAGTCCATCGCTTGGTGAGTCTGACGAGTTGGGTAGATCACACAGATCAAGTGATTTCAAAGATTAACTTTATTGAGCGGCAGGTGGCGGAACTTGAATCGGGTAGTAGGGGTTTTGTGATTACCGGTGACCCGGCATTTCTGGACACATACAAGAATGCTTTAACCGAATTGCCCATTGCGATTGGTAAATTTCGAGATTTGGTTTTAGATAATCCAAAACAAACCGATCGAATAGATCGCATCACCGTACTCCTGGCAGAGTGGGAAACGGTTGCGGATCACGTCATCAGTATTAAAAAATCTCATGGCGATCCGACTACTCTGATTAAGAGTCGACGTGGAAAATCTTTGATCGATGCAATTAGAGAAATTGCAAGCCAAATTCTCACATCGGAAGAGCAGTTAAAAGATCAGCGAGTTTCTGATGCGCAGGGGGGAACGAGAACTGTTTTCTGGATCTTATTCGGTTCTTTTATTCTCCTTGCGTTTGAACTTTTTCGAAACTTAAAGGTCCGTTCCCAAGTGGGTACTGAACAAATTGGGTCGCTAGAGAAGTTTCGCCGAATGGCGACGGTGATTCAAGATTCCAACGATGCAATTACCTTTCAAGATTTAGAAGGGAATATTTTAGCATGGAATCGGGGCGCTGAGATCATGTATGGGTATTCTGAATCAGAAGCATTGCGAATGAATATCGTAGATACAGTTCCAATTGCTTATCAGGAAGAAGCCCGTGGTTTTTTAGCATCCTTAAAACGAGGAGAATTATTACCCAACTTAGAGACAAAACGAAAACATAAAGATGGCAGAATTATTGACGTCTGGCTTACGAATACTAAACTCACTGATGATAAAGGTATCTTAAGTGGTATTGCTACCACTGAGCGCGACATCACCGAGCAGACAAGAACATTAGAAAAGTTCCGTCGAATGGCGACCGTAATTAGGGATTCCAATGATGCCATTACCTTTCAAGACCTGGAAGGTAATATTTTAGCATGGAATCGCGGCGCGGAAATTATGTACGGCTACTCAGAAGCCGAAGCCCTTACCAAAAATATTGTCGACACCGTGCCCGCCGATTATCAAGAAGAGGCGCTTGGTTTTCTCGCATCGCTGAAGCGGGGCGAACTCGTTCCGAATCTCGAAACCAAGCGTAAGCATAAAGATGGCCGCATCATCGATGTTTGGCTGATTAACACCAAACTCACCGACGACAAAGGAAAATTAACCGGGATTGCGACTACTGAGCGAGATATTACCGAACGAAAGCATGCAGAAGCGGATCTACGTGAGAAGGCGCGCGAGCTTGAGTTTCTTCGTGAAGGTCAAATCACATTGTCTGATAAAATGCGTGGAGAACAAGACGTATCGGGTTTGGGCCAAAGTGTACTGAGTCATCTCGCGCCCTTTTTGAATGCGCAAATGGGCGCATTCTATTATGTAAATGAAGAAAAAACTCTGAAGCGGGTGAGTGGCTATGCTTTTACCAAACTTGAAAACAATGAGAAGACCATTGCTCTCGGCGAAGGTTTGGTCGGGCAAGCGGCACTAGAGAGGCGTCCGATTCTTCTTGATCACCTTCCTTCAGGTTACTTTGGGAAAATCAGTTCTGATTTGGGAGGTGCATCTCCGACCTCACTTATTTTAGCGCCTGTTTTTTATGAGGGAGAAGTGAATGGCGTTATTGAGCTTGCTTCATTTACTCCATTTTCCGAGCATCAAAAGGCATTCTTGGAACATGTATCAGAAAATATCGGCATTGCTATTAATACTTCCATTAGGCGCAAAGAGCAGGCAGAAATTCTGGAAGGGTCCCAAGTACTGACAGAGAAACTTCAGTCTCAACAAGAAGAACTGAAAACCGCCAATGAAGAGTTGGAAGAGCAATCACGGGCGCTTCAGTCGTCGCAAACGAAATTGAAAAGTCAACAGTCTGAGCTCGAAAAGACCAACACTCAGTTGGAAGAACAAACGCAGGCGTTAAAACAGCAGCGAGATATTTTGAATGAAAAAAATGAAGCTCTCCACAAAGCCCAAACACTTTTGGAAGAGCGATCGGATGAAGTTCAAAGAGCAAGTCAATACAAGTCGGAATTCTTGGCAAATATGTCACACGAACTGAGGACTCCGTTAAATAGTTCACTTATTCTATCGAAGCTTCTTGCGGACAATGTGGGTGGAAATTTGAATCAAGAGCAAGTTCAGTATGCACTGTCTATTAACTCTGCGGGGAATGATCTCCTCAATCTGATTAACGACATTCTTGATTTATCTAAAGTAGAAGCCGGAAAACTGGAGATTAGACTTGAGAGTGTTTTCTTGCCTAAGGTGCTGAGGACCCTAGATAAAACATTTGATCCTTTAGCTAAGGAAAAGAAACTCGATTTCAAGATTAAAATTGATCCAAGCGTTCCTGAAACTATATTTACGGATCGGCAGCGTCTCGAGCAAATTTTAAAAAACTTGCTTTCGAATGCATTTAAATTCACGGAGCGAGGACAGATCTCTATTCATGTTTCTAAACGGTCTGACGGTAAGCTTTCCCTGTCGGTCATTGATACGGGTATCGGGGTGCAAAAGGCCCAGCAAGAAGTGATTTTTGAAGCCTTTCGTCAAGCAGATGGGACCACTAATCGTAAATATGGCGGCACAGGACTCGGGCTCTCCATTTCTCGCGATTTAGCGCGTCTACTGGGTGGAAGCGTAGAGGTGGAAAGTGTGCCCGGTGAAGGGAGCCGTTTTACACTTGTTTTGCCTGAGACTTATGACGAGTCACGAATTGAGGCTTCTGCGCCGAAAGTTTATTCTACTGCGAACGGAAATGCCCAGGGGCAAGCGTCTGCATCAATGACGCCTCCTAAGCCTCGTCCAGAAAGAACGAAGGCGTTGTCCTTTGCAGATGATCGTGGTTCGCTTTCGACTACGGGGCATACAGTACTGGTCATTGAAGACGATCCAATTTTTGCACAAATCCTTTTTGATTTGGCGCATGAGCATCATTATAAATGCGTGGTAGCACAGGACGCAGAAGAGGGACTATCGCTCGCCCTTAGTCTTATTCCAGACGCAATCTTGCTCGATATTAAGCTTCCCGATCATTCAGGCTTAATGGTGCTGGATCAATTAAAAGAGGATCCGGCGACACGGCACATTCCTGTTCATATTGCATCTTCGCATAATTATATGGAGCAGGCGCTTGAAATGGGCGCGATTGGTTACGTGTTGAAACCTGCTAAACGGGATGAACTCAAGGCTGCGTTCGCAAAAATTGAAGCCAAACTTTCCCAAAAATTAAAACGTATTTTGATTGTTGAAGATGACAAACTTCAACGAGAAAGTATTGTGAAGCTCATCGCTGATCCAGATGTAGAAATTACCTCTGTGGCCTTGGGCAGTGAGGCACTCGATGCACTTAAAAAAATGGTTTATGACTGCATCGTGATTGATTTGAAACTCCCGGACATGACTGGCGAGCAATTGCTTCAGAAAATGACGGAACAAGAAGAGCTCGCCTCTTTCCCTCCTGTGATTGTATATACTGGGCGATCCCTTTCTCGCGATGAAGAAGATCATCTCAGAAAATATTCACGCTCTATTATTATCAAAGGAGCAAAATCGCCGGAACGACTCCTCGATGAAGTCAGTCTTTTTCTTCACCGAGTCGAAAACAAGCTTTCACCTGATCAGCGTAAGATGATCAATGCGGTCCGTAATCGTGAAGATGTTTTTGAAGGTAGAAAAATTTTGGTGGTAGATGATGATGTCAGAAATATCTTTGCGTTATCGGCAGCACTCGAAGAAAAAGGCGCGAGCATTGTGGTTGCGAGAAATGGTAAAGAAGCACTGGCAAGACTTGAGGATAATCCACGCATGGATTTAGTGCTCATGGACATCATGATGCCAGAGATGGATGGATTTCAAGCGACTCGTGAGATCAGAAAGCAAAAACGGTTTCTGAAACTGCCTGTGATTGCTGTGACAGCAAAAGCTACTAAAAATGATCAAGTCCTTTGCCTCGAGGCAGGTGCGAATGATTATCTTGCAAAACCGATTGACCTTCATCAGCTCTTTTCTTTGATTCGGGTTTGGATGCCAAAGTTAGGGAGGGATTAGGAAATATGGAGCTAGGGCCCTTACTGGAATCTATTTACCTTCAGTACCACTATGATTTCAGACATTATTCAAAGGCTTCAATGGAACGAAGGGCCGCTCAAGCCATGTTTCGGATGAACTGTAAATCGCTGATTGAGTTGCAGGAGAAAGTGCTTTTAAACGCCGAGGCATTTTTCGATTTACTCCAGTTTTTTACTGTATCTGTCAGTGAAATGTTTCGCGACCCCTCCTATTATCTCGCCCTACGAGAGAAAATGTTTCCGATACTGAAGACTTATCCATCGCTGAAGATATGGGTTGCAGGGTGTAGCACCGGTGAAGAGGTTTATTCACTGGCCATACTCCTCCAAGAGGAAGGGCTGCTTGATCGCACTATCCTTTACGCAACCGATATTAACCCAAGAAGTTTGGCTGAGGCCGAACGCGGTGTGTTTGCATTAGGTGATGTTCAAAAGTTTACCCAGAATTACCAGAAGTCGGGCGGTAAACACTCGTTGTCCGATTATTACATTGCCTCCATTGACTCTGTAAAATTTGATCGTTCCTTGGTAAAGAATATTACATTTTCAGACCATAGCTTGGCGACCGATTCGGTATTTTCAGAAACGCAGTTTGTTTCGTGCAGAAATGTCCTGATCTATTTCGACCGTGATCTCCAAAATCGGGTGTTCGGATTATTTCACGAGTCGCTCTGCCGCAAAGGGTTTTTAGGCTTGGGAACCAAGGAAACGGTTGAGTTTTCCAAGTATGCAAACGATTTTAATGTTTTCTTACCTGAGGAACATATTTTTCAAAAGATTGAAAAACGAGGAGGCGTAAAACGTGAAGACTGATCAAATTAATGCTGTAGTGATCGGAGCTTCAGCTGGCGGAATTGAGGCCCTTCAACAGATCCTCCCTCGTTTACCCAAGGGGTATCACTTACCGATAGTAATCGTGCTTCATATTCCCAGCGGCCAGCGAAGTTACCTCTCTGAGCTTTTTCTGACGAAGACTGATATGTTAGTCAAGGAAGCGGATGAGAAAGAAGTCATCAAGAGTGGAACTATTTACTTTGCACCTCCGGGATACCATCTTTTGATCGAGCGAGATTTCACATTTTCGCTTTCGACAGAAGAGTCGGTTCACTATTCTAGACCCTCGATCGATGTACTGTTTGAATCAGCCGCTGAGGCATTTGGTACACATTTGCTTGGAATCCTTCTTACCGGCGCCAGTCCAGACGGAGCAGCGGGATTAAAGCGGATACAAGATCGGGGCGGTGTGGCGTTGATTCAAAATCCGGATACTGCGTTGGCTAGGGTAATGCCAGAAGCGGCACGAAGCTTGCTCTTACCATTATCGGAACAAGTTCTATCATTAGAAGAAATTGTATTATTACTTTTGAGGCTTAAAAGATGACCCGAAACATTGATCAGGATACGGAAACTAAGACCAAAATTCTCCTCGTGGATGACCTGGATGGCAATCTACTTGCTTTGGACGGTTTATTGAAGTGTGATGACGTCATCACTTTCAAGGCTAAGTCGGGTGCAGAAGCTCTGGAATTGATGATTATTCATGAGTTTGCTTTAGCTCTCATTGACGTAAGAATGCCCGGAATCAGTGGTTTTGAGCTCGCTGAGCTGATGCGTGGAGCCAATAGAACTAAAAATATCCCAATTATATTTGTGACCGCAACCGCCCCCGACAAAGGTTTTTTATTTAAAGGGTATGAGAGTGGAGCCGTAGATTTTCTGTTTAAACCACTGGATAGCCACGTTGTAAAAAGTAAGGTCAATATTTTCATTGAGCTTTATCAACAGAAAAAGGAACTCAAGAATACCCAGCAAAAACTGGAACAGGCAGTTTTGATTCGAGATGAGTTCATGTCGATCGTTTCGCACGAGCTGAAGACTCCGCTCACTTCATTAATGTTGAACTCACAAATGCGGATGAGAAAGATTAATAAGGGAGAAAGCTCTGCATTTACGATTGAGAAGCTTGCAAAAATGTTCGAAGGCGATGAAAAGCAGCTCGAGCGGATTAATCGCTTGATCGACGATATGTTGGATGTGAGTCGGATTAGTTCAGGAAAGCTCTCGATGAAGCTAGAGGAGTTTGATTTAAGCGAGCTCATTTTAGATTTACTCGAGAGGATGTCGGAACAGTTTGTTGCAGCCGAATGCGAGGTAAAAGTTGATGTTTGCCCATCAGCAAAAGGAAATTGGGATCGCTTTAGGATTGAACAGGTGATTGTAAATCTTTTAACCAATGCAATTCGTTACGGCGAAGGAAAGCCTATTTTAGTGCAACTGACTCGTTCACCTGGTGCGGTTCGAATTGTGGTGCGTGATCAGGGGCGCGGAATTGCATTTGCAGATCAGGAGCGTATCTTTCAAAGATTTGAAAGAGCGGTTACTGTTGCAGAAATTAGTGGCTTGGGGCTTGGGCTCTATATCGTGAAGCAGATTCTTGAAGCCCACCATGGTTTTATTCGTGTAGAAAGTCAACCTGGTAAAGGCGCAGCATTTATCGTGGATCTTCCGCTAATACCTCTGCAATTAAATTCGTAATCAACCCCATATTAAAGGGTTTATTGAGATGCTTTCGTGCTCTTAGGCTTTCGCATGGAATTCTTGCAATATTTGCACTCATTAATATGATGGGTGTCTTCTCAATGTTTGGTATCTTTTCCAAGTTTTTCAGCACTTCGTCACCGCTCATTTTTGGCATTTGCCAATCTAAAATAATCAGATCAGGGATCTTCTCTTGAACGAAAATGAGTCCTTGTTTCCCACTCGACGCTAATCGAATTTCATAGCCTTCATCTTGGAGAAAAAGCATCAGTGCGTCGCCTATGTCTTCATCATCATCAATGACAAGAATGGATTTCATGTTAACTCAATTGCGCTGGCGGTTTCAGGCGTATTCATTTCTTTTTCTTTACGATAAAGTGTTCTTCTGTTGATCCCTAGAATTTGTGCAGATTGCTCTTTATTCATGCCCGTTCTTCTTAAAATCATGTTGATGTAGCGTTTTTCGACTTCTTGAAGCGTGAGATTTTCAGAAAAGCGTTCATCTAAAAATTGGCTCGACGAGACCTTTTTGTTAATAAAGGGTAAATACTGCTCATCCATCCACTCGTCATCACAAAGAATAGCAGAGCGTTCTACGAAGTTCTCCAACTCCCGAACATTACCCTCCCAAGGAAATTCCATGAGCTTCTCCATGGTTTGTGGTTTGAATCCACGAATTTTGAGTCCATGTGTGGCACTGTGCTTTTTTAAGAAATGGCCGATGAGCAACGGTATGTCGGTTTTACGTTGGCGGAGCGCTGGAAGTTCTACGGGAATCACACAGAGGCGGTAAAAAAGGTCTTCACGGAAAAGGCCTTCTTGAATCGCGGCATTTAAGTCTTTATGGGTTGCTGAAATAATTCTGATATCGATATCAATTAGTTTTGAGCCGCCCACCTGCTTGATTTTGCGTTCTTGAATGACTCGAAGCAGTTTGGCCTGCAGAGAAACTTTCATATCACCGATTTCATCGAGGAATACTGTTCCACCTTGGGCTTCTTCAAATAGACCTTTTTTATCTTGGTGTGCACCGGTGAACGATCCTTTGGTGTGGCCAAAAAGCTCAGACTCGAGCAGTTCGGCAGGAATTGCCGAACAGTTAATCGGTATAAACGCTTTTGAAGCGCGATCACTCAGGTTGTGGATGGCTCGAGCGAATACTTCTTTGCCGGTGCCTGTTTCCCCGGTGATGAGTATATTAGCCTGTGTGGGAGCCACTCGCTGAATCAAGTCAAAAACTGCGCGAATGGGGGCACTTTTTCCGATGATATTTTCTAAACTCCAAGAGCGTTTCACTTCTTGCCTTAGAATTAAATTGTCACTCTCTAGAGTATGAACGCGAAGAGCCCGATTGATCGATATTTTTAAGGCTTCAAAGTTCAAGGGTTTCAGGATGTAGTCAAACGCGCCGTCTTTCATGGCGGTAACTGCATTTTCCAGATTGCCAAATGCAGTCATCACGATGACCGGAGTACCGATTCCCTTTTCTCTCAATGCTTCGGTAAGTTTCAAGCCGCTGATGCCAGGAAGTTGAACGTCGGTAAGAATTAAATCATATTGGTTAGGATGGCTCTTCAGTTCATTGAGTGCTTGAGAAATGCTTCCTACGGCTTTGAACGAGTATAATGTTTTAAGCGTGTGCATGAGGTACGCTTGAATATCTAAATCATCCTCAATCAATAAAATTCGATGCTTGTTACTCATCATAAGTCTCCTTGGGGTGCGATTTCAATGTGCGCAAGATATTCGGCTAAAATATGAGTTTCGGTCTTGATGGTATTCATGTCCTTGCATTCCGCAGCAGCTTCAAGATTCCGCGCAGAAAT
This sequence comes from Oligoflexia bacterium, assembly GCA_903845155.1. Lineage (GTDB taxonomy): Bacteria > Bdellovibrionota > UBA1018 > UBA1018 > CAIMNF01 > CAIMNF01. The sequence goes on along the minus strand of CAIMWN010000258.1, from coordinate 14,212 downwards.
GGATATTTGTTCAAAACCATACATACTTCCATGGCCTGATAACTTATGTCCTAATCGCTGGATAGAGTCGTAATCCTGAGACACGATATACTCTTTCAGATTCTGCATTTCGATTTCCCGTCGCTTGAGGTAAGTAGGCATGAGATCCATGATCTCAGGGTGGATGAGTACGCGAATTTTTCCTAAATAAGGGCTCACTGGGAGGATTTCTGCTTCCAGTGTTTTTTCATTAATTTTCTCTTGCTGTGAATTCATTTGTTTCCCCTTAACGGTGCGCAGAACGCGCATAGTCGCATTGTGGAATGCCGATTAAAAATATAGAATTCCTATTAATTGTATAGCTTAAAGTTACCTATCTTCATCCACTGAAGCCCACCATGGTTAATCATGCAAGAACAGCTCCACGATCAGTTCGCCTCAACACTCCTGCAGCTGAGTTGAGTAGTGAAGTCAGTTAGTTTGGGACATTCCGTGTAAGCGTTGACTCAGGATTGACAATAATTTACTGGGAGAATTAGGATAAACTTTCGGACTAAAAAGCTAATGATAATCGTAGTAGGTAGTTGTTTTAGTTGCGGGAGTGGTGGTGGTGGGAGGAGTGGGAGCATTGATGCCGCCTTTTTCATCGCTAAAAGTAGCGATGATCTCTTCGTATTCGTTCCAGATTTTTCCAACAATTTGCTTTAATTTTGCTTCAAAAATAGTTTGATTCACTTAATTTCCCTCACCATGCTTACTTGAACGTCGTCCTCTTCAATTTCGTTTAAATGTCTGCCTTGGATTCGGTGTAGATGTCCATCAAAAACTTGATCCACGCGATCGCCGTGCTGAACCCCCTTCAGGGCACATTTTCCTCCGTGCTGATGATCGTGATGTTCATGAATGTTTGCAGGGTCTTTGGTAGCGTGATTTTCACTGATTTTCGATTTTCTCATTGTTTTTTCCTTGTTCCTCGGTTTAAACGCTGCACGTATTGTGCCGCAGGAAAATAGAGGCGCTACGGCATTTTGTTGAGTCGATGGTGGGCGCACTCGTGGCAGCTTTGTCCCAGAATTCCGCGATTGTCCCAAAAGAAGTGGTCCCATACCGTTGTAGGCCCACGTCCTGAATGGCGAGATTCTTGCTACTCATCTATTTATGAAAACAAATCAATCTACTGAATCGCTGATCAATATTTCCGAAGTGAGAAAAAATGCAATGCAATCCTTAGCGCAGGGAGCGGTGACGGACGACTACCCGCTCAATCTAAAGGAAGCATGTTTGTTACTGAATAATGCGCTCGCAAGCGAGATACTTTGTGTCCTCAGGTACCGCCATCATCAGATTGCCGCTAAAGGAATCGACTTTCCTCAGGTCGCTGCTGAATTTAAAGAACATGCATTGAGTGAAGAGATGCATGTGATGATGATTGCAGAACGAATCAATCAGTTGGGCGGTGACGCCGACTTTAATCCGGTCAGTATTGCTCAGCGCTCAGCAACAGAGTACGGACAAGTGGGTGATCTCTTGTCTATGATTAAAGATGATCTGATCGCAGAGAGAGTCGCCATCGATGTGTATCGGAAGTTAGTTCAATGGTTTGGAGCGGGTGATCCAACGACGAGGAGAATGCTTGAAGGAATTTTAGAAGACGAAGAGAAACATGCCAATGAACTTTGTGATTTGCTTACGAAAGTGAGTCGTCACTGACTGAGTGGTAACGCAAAAATAAACGAAGCGCCTTGGCCTACCTCACTTTCTACTCTGATCGTGCCGAGATGAGCTTCAATGATATGTTTTGATATAAAGAGACCAATTCCGAGCCCACTAATGTTGATAGACATTCCCGCACGTTCAAAACGCTGGAATAGTTTGGCTTGGTTTATTTTTGAAATACCAGGACCGTGATCGTGAACACAGACTTCAACCATGTTATCTTTTTTCTTGGCGGTGACTTCAATTGCTGAACCGGGGGCGTAAATTGCTGCGTTAGTGATGAGATTGGCGAGAACTTGCTCAAGTCGATAACGGTCCCATAGACCGGTAAATTCCTCACCGACTTCGATGGATATACTGTTTTTTGCAGTTGCTAGGTATTCAGCGAATTGTTCAACGACGTCTTTGATCAGAGCGGAGAGGTGAACCGGTTTTAATTCTAAAGCGAGCTTTCCGGTTTGAATTCGATTAATATCAAGCATGTCTTGAACGAGTACGGTGAGACGATTGACTTGTCGTTCGATTAACTCAAATGCTTTTTTCAGGGTGTCGCCAGGGGGGATTACGCCTAAGGCTGGGTCAATTCCTTTTTTGGTCATCTGCACTTGTAATTTAAGCGAAGTAAGCGGAGTTCTTAATTCATGCGACGCAATCGAAATAAATTCATCTCTCGCTTTCAGTGCCTCTTCGACTTTTTTTCTGGCCAAAACTGGTTCCGTAACATCGATAGATACATTGAGTATCCCAGCTATTATTCCGGAAGGATTTCTCCAGGGCTGATAAACTACATTAAAGTAATGTTTTACATAAGTACCATCCGCTTGTTTTAAGTCAGCCGGACTTTCTTGAAGTATGATGGGATTCCCGCTTCGATATGCTTCATCTAAGGCTTCAAAGAATCCCATTCCTTCAAGCTCTGGAAGTCCCTGGCGTATGCTTAAACCGGTAATGTCGCGACCACTAATGGTCTTGCGGGCTTCATTATTAAAAAGTTCAAATACATGATCAGGTCCCCTTGTTATACTGATGATCGCCGGAGCTTGCAAAAAAAGTGAGTGTAGTTTTTCCTTTTCGAGTTCGGCTGCATGTCGAGCCTGCTTTTCAATTTCGACAAACTGTTTGCGTTCAAGAGTAAATTTATTGACCGTTTTAATGTATATCATCGTCAGAAGGCAGAGGGGAATTGTGGCAAGAGCGACCATGATCACGTGACCTTGCTCAAAGTTGAGATAGCCGAGATACTGAGCTTTTGCTCTAAACCAACTTACGGTGACCGGGAGAAGAAATGCGATAGGCAAAAGTAATTTTGCCATGATTCCGCCTGCTTCAATATTTTCAATCAGAGACCGCTTTCGCATTGAGGTACGATCTCACATTGCTCTTCAAAAAACCAAGCAGTGAATTCTTTAAAAACCCTTTATGGTTATTCTGGTGCCCCATTTTGAATCCAAGTTTTAATGATGGTCACCTCTGCCGACGTCAGTGAGTTCCCGCCCCGGGGAGGCATGCTGCCCGTCGATACTTGATTGTACACGGTGCTGCTGCTTGGGTTTCCGGGTACAATCATCGATGAGGTGGCCATCATGTTTGCATAAACATCAAGTGGGTAACGGCTTTCTGACGAGCCGGCACTGTGACAGGACAAGCATTTACTGGCAAAAATATTTGCACGAATACTGGTATAGGTTGCAGTGAGTGTGGTTGGGGTCGGGGATGAAGTTGGTGTGGGAGTTGGGGGCGTGCCTGGATGCGGAGTTGAAGTAGTGGAGGGTGTGGGGGTGGTGGAAACGGGGTCACTTGCAAGCTCTGGAGCTCCTGCTTGAATCCAATTCGTAACCAAATTTATTTGATCCTGCGCAAGTGCGCCATTAGGTGGCATGGTTTGTCCTACGATTTGATTTTGAACGAGCCCTAGATTGGCTTTCACCGCAGCATAACTATCTAGCACAATTGATCCCTGATGAAGGGATTGATTGTGGCAGGCAATGCAATTCGGTGTGAATACCGAGTCATTGACTTCCTTATATCCGATTTGATCTGGGCTATAGGAAATAGCCAGGGTTTCGGGCGTAATGCTGCCTTTCATATTTTTAAAGGCACATGCGCCGAGGGTGGAGAGTGAAAAAATGCTAACTGCCATCGCAATGTTTTTTACTACCATCCATTAATGTTCAGGTGCCTTGTTAAAAAATACAAACGAGAAAATAGAGCAACTTGGGCATGATAGTTGCAGTTTTTTCGCCCAATTTAACTCTGAAGCGATTACATAGATTTAGTTGGAAAAAGTGACACCGAAAATCAATATCTTCGACAATTTTTTCGCATTTTCATGTTCTGAGTCAAAGTCGAGCATTGTGTCAATTCGAACAGTCTTGGTTCGACAGTTGCAATACCAAGAATGAATGTTCCTCAACGTTAAACGTAGGAGAAATTTATGTTAGAAACAATTGCGGTCGTCATGGTGTTGTTGTGGTTGTTAGGCGTAGGTACAGGCTATACATTGGGTGGTTTACTTCATGTGCTTTTAGTCATTGCTCTGGTTGCTGTTTTATTCAGGGTGATTCAGGGCCGTAAATTACTTCATTAGGGTTAATTGGCACCCCAGCCGGGGCATGATGGTCTCCTTATCGTTGCAGAGAGTGAAATGAGTGCGACCTTGAGTGGCATTAATATTGCTTCTTAAAAATTGATAAACCCAACAACCAACAGGAGATGTGTATGAATTTAGATAAAAAGATTATTGAATCAAAGGATGCCTTTAGTAGCTTTGATAGCAAAACGTTTGAAGAAGTTGAAGATTTGGCCTCCAATGTTCTCAAAGAAGTTTCAACTCAAGTTAGAAACGTTGCCTCAGGCACACTTCAACTCATTAAGAAGAATCCAGTAATTGCGCTTTCAGCTGCTGTTACGCTTGGTCTTGTCATCGCTAAGTTGATGAGCAAGTCAGAATCTGACTCAAAACGGATCACCCATTAACTTGATGATCATTTAGTTCAAATCCATTCTGGTTCATTAGTTCTCATTTTTTAAAAATTAAGTTGGGGAAATGAACTAGAATGGATTGGTGAAATGATTAAATTTACTTCCATATTTGTCATGCGAAATGTGACAAAATTTGATCGTTGCATTTTGTCGAAAAATTTATTTATAAGTAATTGCCTTCTTAACGTCTTTGGCACCTTTTCTGCTAAGTCATTTGTATCAAGTTTATAAAAAAATTAAAGCGGAGAAAATGGCGATGAATCCATTAACCAAATTAGTCACCGTCCCTCTTCTTTTGTTAACGGTGAGTAGTTGCGGTAAAAGTGATTCTGCAAACCTGAGTGGGGCGGTAATGAGTAATCCTGGTAATTTGGCCACAGTCACCGGTCCGGTCGCAATCACTTCAGTCAATGGAACGTATGGCCTTCAGTATGGAAATACGATTCAGGCACATCCGGGAGACGTGATTACTTTGTCCGCAGATATTTTGGATCAAGCCAGAGGTTATCAAGCATCTTATACTCCGTTGGAGGCGTTCTCATGGAGTTCTGATTTTTCTCCAAGTGATCATTGTGATCCAAGCCTCTTGAAAGATTGTTTGGCATTTTCTAATTTCAGCGTAAACAATTATGGGGTTGCGTATTACGTGCCCTCAAATATCGCACGAAAAATAACGATCACCGTTAGCCTCCAAGGGCATCCAGAAAATTATTCCAATTTTATTATTATTAATGATGACTATCGGACAGTTGGTTATACTCCGCCAAGTGGTATTGTTACTGATCCAACTCAATATCACCAAAGTCAACTTGATCCGACGATTGCTTTGAATGGGCAAGGGCAATGGCTGTATGTGAATGGCGTTCGTTATTGGTCTCCTTATGTTTATCTGATTGGCAATGAAGATGACTGGAGTCCTTATCGCCATGGATATTGGACCATGGATAGTAGCCATCAAACCGTGACATGGATTTCTTTTGATCCTTGGGGCTGGATGACGGATCACTATGGCTTTTGGCGCTTTCATGGTGTTTACGGCTGGCTCTGGGCCCCGTTTGCAGGATCTGATTTCGTTTATCACGCCCATTGTGCAACGTGGATTGATGATGGAAGTGCAAATGTGGGTTGGTTTCCCTATTTCAATTCTTATGCATATGGATATCGTGATGGAGCAGATCAGGGTTTTGCGGATGGCTTTTGGCTCGGATATAAAGTAGGCGCCAATTATGGTCAGAGCGGGTATGCCTACCACCCAGGATTCACGATTGTGCCCGTTGGACAATTCACTCAAGGTGATATTGATAGCGTCTATTTGCACATTAATAATAATCCCTTAGTAGTGATGGTGGTCGCGCAAGCCAGTACTTCCAATTATTTTGCAGCTGCTCCTAGAACTCAAATACTCAGCAAGCTAGGTATCATACCAAATACAAGCTTGAGTACCGGAAGTGCAGGCCTGCAATATGCAGTCGCAATTCATTCGATTCCACCACGTTATACGCAAGTGATTGCAACGATCAGCACTGCTCGGAATGCTCCAGTAGGGAGTGTAATTGATGCTCGCGGGGCGGCTACTGTAAATTTAATTCTACCCACTATTAATGGTCGCGGTGTTGCGATGGCCCCAATAGGACGGGATTCACAAGGACAAGTGGCCACGTTGCCACCGCAAACTGTACGAGTGGCAGTCGCAAATCCAAATAATCCGGTGGTGATTACGCGAACGAATGCAACGCCTCCCGTGCCACCAGTAGGTTCAAGTACAAACCATCCGGTGTTGCAAAATCCAACTCGCCCAACACCAGCGCCGACAACTACACCAAGACCAACAATGACACCATATAACGCTTCAAAGTTTTCAATGTTGTCGATTCTGAAAGATCAGCAGCATCAATGAGTTTCATTTGGACATATTGTTCAAACTCAAGAAACAATTTGTCTCATTCTTGGTTTGTGGAATAAAATAAAACAAAGCTAAGTGCTTGCTTCCAAAACGATCATGAGTTTTGGATCAGCTCTTGCAGCGTTGAAGATTGAAAGAGGGTGATTATGAAACACACTTCGTCAACACAGAGCAAGAAAAGTCATGAAAAAGTGAAAGTGCAAGTCCCGCCCCCTAAAGATATTTCTAGGCTTGAGGGAAAGGTCTCAGAAAGAGCAGAGAGAACGAGCGAAGAGGATTTACGTACCAGCAGCAATTTCGTTTCTCCTGATGATGTTAATTTCAAGGCGGACCTAGACTATAATGGTTACGAAGATATTGAAGATTACGACAACAATGCCTTTGACTTAAATGTCGATAAGGAGCGGGACGAAGACCTTGATGTTGAACCTGACCTAAACTTCGAAGGTCGTGAAGAGGATGATCTTGACCCGAGTGAAGAGAGTCCTATTGATCCGCAGAAGAATCAGTAGGTGCGTCGGTTGCCGGTTTCGCAGGTTTGGCGGTAGGCTGAGTGCAGTCGTCGGATTCGTTCGGATCGTCAGGGATGAGGACTTGTCCCGGAAGGGTGATGTGACGAATTACATTTCTAATGTGAAACCGGGCTTCGCATTTTGCGATAGGAGTAAGATGTTTAGCAATTTTCTTTTCGTTGAGCGTAAAGTTAATTGAATCAACAAGCTGTATGGGACCGACTTGTTCTGGACTTAGTTTCTTCTTTTTCCAGTATTTGTAGATGCCGGGCAAAATTTCTTCGCCTGCATTGTAAACTGCGTCTGCAAGCAACCAGCCTACATGCATGGGAAAATATCGGCTCTTCGGTGTTTGCATACATTTCCGTTGGTATGAAGCTGTACCCGTGTATCGTTGACTGTCCTTAATGGAGTCGGGGAGTGCATCGAAAATCAATTTTAGGCTAAACGCTTTTGCCGGAATTCCAAACTCATGGTTCGAGCAGTTTTCGGCAAAGTTTTTAGAGATGAGATATCTCAAGTACGCGGCGGCCTCCTCTGAAGACTTAGAGGGGCTGATTTTTAAGCACTCATCATTAAAGCGATTGCGTCTTTTGCAATGAAACTGTTCAGAAGAAACCCATTTCATCATGGGAGTTGCGTCTTGGTAAGAAATTGTATTTGGTTCGGTAATTAATTTTTGACTTAAAAGAAATTCAGCTCGTTTTGGGTTTTCCGCTCGCAAACGTTGCATTCCTTGACTATAAAAAGGCTTTACGTGCTCTGCTCTGATGAAGTAGCCAGAACAAACGTCAATTTGCGGATTATTATAAACGTATTTTGCAATCTCCTTTGATGGCCATTGGATACGTGATTTAACTGCAGTCGATTCTTGATTTGCCCATTCGCACCACTCTTGCACATTGAGTTGACCGATGCCGCATGACCAGTTTCCGAAATCTTCTGAAATACTCAGGTCCGCCATCGATGACTCTTGAATGAGTGCTCCAGTGAGTACCTGAGGTGGCATGTTATATTTATTCGCAGATTCATAAATAATGGAAATTTTAGATTTGGCGTCCGTCGCTGCGTTCATGAGCAACCAATCGGTTTCGAATTCTTTGTCTTTTTCGTTGAGCACGCCTGAAGTTCGTTCGAGGAGGTCTTTGATATCTTCGTGATTACCATATTCATCCGAAACTAGTCCGTCACTTGGAAATGAGGGTACCGCTTCTTCGACGCACCTTGCAGGCGAATTAGATAAATTTAAAGTGCTCACTCCATTTGCTTGTGCAAGGGTGCTTGCGATCAGGAGGACTCCGGTGCTGGCGATCGATTGGTACGTCATTTTCATAGTAGGCTTTATAAACTCATTTCGTGTAATTGTAAATAGAAATGGTTTAATAATATGCCTGAAAGAGGCTTTAATGGTTGAGTAAAATAGTCAATTTGATGTTGCTGGGGATCGAGCATTCGTTCGTTCGTTTTTGATTTGTGCTATTCTGTTCAAATGAATGTCCTAGGGATGGTGGGAGTGACATTGTGTTTTATGGGATCAGCATGGGGAGAACCGCTGACGTGGGAAGAGTCAGTTAAACGCGTCAGCCAAAATGATCCGGCCTTGCAAGCGGCAATGGAGAGCCTTGAAGCTTCAAAAAATCAAACTTTCTCGAGCGCGAATAATTTTTTACCCCAAATTTCGGGTGGGGTAAATTATACCGATTCAAATAGTACCAATTTCTCGAGCTTGGGTACGATATCGAGTACCACTACTTCCTATTCCACATCATTGTCCGTGTCCCAAAATCTATTTAATGGCTTGTCTGACCTCGCGAAATATAAGCAAGGCAAAGCCAATGAGGGTGTTGCGCTCTCTAATTTAAAACAAGTGAAGGCGCAAGTGAGTTACAACTTGAAGGCTGCTTTTGAAGCTGTCCGTTTTGGGCAAAAGGCTGTGAGTTTAGCAAAGGAAATTACATCGCGCCGTGATCAAAATTTACGTCTAGTAGATCTTCGATTCAAGAATGGACATGAAAATAAAGGATCGGTTTTACTTTATCAAGCTTACTTGATGGATTCAAAATACAGTGAACTACAAACTACCGATGCAGTTCAGACAGCAAAAGCTCAACTTGCTCAAGAATTGGGAATGGATGATTTTAATTCCTTGGAAGTGGTGGGAGAGATTCCAGTACATGATCCTAGTGGGGCCGTTGACCTAAAGTTACTCATGAAGGACACGCCCACTTATTTGCAAGCTTTCTATCAGGAACAAGCATCTGATCAAGGTATCACTTTAGCTCGCTCGGGTTTTTCGCCCACACTCAGTGTATCAGGCCTGATCGGAAAATTAGGACCGAGTTGGTTTCCCGAAAATGATCGTTGGTCGGTGGGCCTAAGCTTGAATATTCCGATCTTTAATGGCGGCCGCGATTTTTTCGCCACTCGCTCAGCCATCGATACTCATCGCGCTTCTGAGTTTACCCTTCACTATACTGCCCTTCAGGCCTTGTCTCAATTGCAACAAGCCAAGATGGCATTTGTCGAGGCGGTCGAAAAACTGAAAGTGGATACTAGCTACTTGCAAGCAGCGGTAGTGCGAGCAGAAATTGCACGAGCTGATTACAAAAATGGATTAATGACCTTTCAGGATTGGGATTTGGCCGAGACCGATTTAATTAACAGACAACGTAGTATTCTTCAAAGCGAACAGGCGAGAGTTATTGCAGAAGCAGCCTGGGAGCAAGCACAAGGAATTGGAGCCATTCCATGAACAAGAAAAAATGGATCACAGTAGTAGGAGTGGTGATTACCGGAGCAGTAGGAAGCTATTTTTATTTCAACACTTCTTCACGAAATGCCCCGCACTTTAAAACCATACAGGTCATTCGCGGTGATATGGATGTAAAAATATTAAGTACGGCGACGGTTGCACCCGAAAACAGGCTCAATATTCAATCCCCCATTGCAGGGCGGGCTGAACAAGTGTTGGTGGATCAGGGCTTCACTGTAAAAAAGGGCCAGGTTTTAGCATGGGTGAGCTCTACTGAGCGCGCGGCACTCTTGGACGCCGCACATTCAGTTGGACCTGATGAAGTGAAAAAATGGGAAGAGCTTTATAAACCAACCCCCATCCTTGCGCCTTTAAATGGAATGATTATTCAAAGAAATGTGCAACCCGGACAAACATTTGCAACGAGTGATGCCATTCTCGTGATGTCGGATCATTTGATTGTTCAGGCGACCGTGGATGAAACCGACATTTCACAAATCAAGTTACAACAGGCTGCCGCGATCACGCTCGACGCTTACCCTACTGAAGTAATTGAGGGTAAGGTGAATAAAATTGCATATGATGCTAAGACCGTAAACAACGTCACTACCTATTTGATTGATGTGTTGCCCACTCGTGTGCCGGCGTACATGCGCAGTGGAATGACTGCAAATGTAAGTTTTCCGATTGGGGTAAAAACAGGCGTACTCATTGTGCCTTCAGACGTGATTAAGAGTAAAGATGGGCGTCCTTTTGTGCTCGTACCGAGTGCTGAAGCAAAGGGGAAGCCAGATCGTCGTGATATTACGCTGGGTAATTCTGATGGCAAACGAGTGGAGATTGCAAGCGGCCTTTCTGAGGGCGATTCGGTTTTGCAGCCCGAGTTTAAATTAGGTGCACCTAAAACCAGCAGCGGAAGTCCTTTGTCGCCGATGGGTACAGGTGGTCGGCACTAAATGCTCACGCTTCAAAATATTCACAAAATTTATCAGATGGGAGACAATACCGTAAATGCCTTACGGGGCGTCTCGCTTCAAATTGAAGATGGTGATTTTGTTGCAATCATGGGCCCCTCGGGTTCAGGGAAATCCACCATGATGCATGTTTTGGGTTTGCTCGATACGCCCACGCAGGGTTCATTCAAAATTGATGGCAAAGAAGTTTCTCAATTAGATGAAGATGAGCTTGCGGTGATGAGACGAGAAGTGATCGGGTTTATTTTCCAACAATTTAATTTATTACCCCGGATGACCGCCGCTCAAAATGTGGCACTCCCATTGATTTATTCCGAACGCAATCCTGATCTGAGTCGAGCAATAGGTTTTCTCGATAAAGTAGGGCTAAAGCCCCGTGAGGGACATCGTCCAAACGAACTTTCGGGCGGTCAGCAACAACGAGTTGCGATTGCCAGGTCACTCATTAATTTACCTCGAATTATCTTAGCCGATGAGCCCACCGGAAATTTGGATTCCACGAGCGGTAAAGAAGTAATGAAAATTCTTAAAGATCTTAACGCACAAGGCATCACGATCGTGGTCGTCACGCATGAGGAAGCAGTAGGGGCACAAGCGAAAAGAATTGTTCGGATGAGTGACGGTGCCGTTCAGTCGGACGAGCGATTTGCCCCTATCGGCAATGCGGTGCTAGAACCTCGAAAGCCTTTTCCGGTGATTCCGGGACTGCGGGGGATTATGCACGGAATTACCGAACATTTCAGGCAAGGCATGCAAACACTTGCGGCGAATAAAGTGCGAACGGCCCTCTCCATGCTCGGAATTTTAATTGGAGTGGCTGCGGTAGTGGCGATGCTGGCGATCGGAAATGGCGCTCAAAAGGCGATTGAAGAACAGCTTTCGTCATTGGGCTCTAATCTTCTGGTGCTCCGCCCGGGTGCAGTTCGAGTAGCGGGAGTTTCCCAAGGTGCGGGCGGAGTTTCAAGGCTGACGCTCGAAGACGCCTACGCAATTAAACAGCAAATTTCAGGTGTTCATGATGCGTCTCCCACTGTTACTGGCAATAATCAACAAGTGACCTTTCAAGATAAAAACTGGAATACCCAAGTAGTGGGAGCCTCTGCTAGTTACGCATCGATGCACGCTCTTACCCCAGAAATTGGCCGTTTTTTCATCAATGAAGAAAATCTAAAGCGGGCGCGCGTTGCGGTGCTGGGAGCCACAGTGGTTAGACAGCTTTTTGGAAGTCAAAATCCAATTGGTGAAAACATTAAGATCAATAAAGTAATCTTTCAGGTGATTGGAATGCTCCCTGAAAAAGGGGGAAGTGGTTTTCGCGATCAAGATGACGTCATTGTGATTCCGGTGATGACTGCAATGAAAAGAGTGCTCGGTAAATTATACGTGGACTACATCGATATTGAAGCAGCATCGGCTGCAGATATTGATTCAGTATTGGCACTCATTCCGGAGTTGATGAACAAGCGACATAATATTCCACTGTCGGCCGGAGACGATGCTTTTCAAATTAGAAATATGGCCGATATTCAAGCTGCCCTCACGGAAAGTAGTAAAACGATGTCATTGCTACTTGCCTCCATCGCGGCCATCTCTTTACTCGTGGGGGGTATTGGAATTATGAATATTATGCTTGTTTCCGTGACGGAGCGAACGAAGGAAATTGGGTTACGAAAAGCGATCGGGGCGAGAAGAAGTGATATTTTACTTCAATTCTTGGTAGAATCAGTGGCGGTCAGTGCAATCGGTGGCCTGATGGGGATTTTGCTAGGTTGGATCATGACCAAAATACTTTCGGCGGCAGCAGGTTGGGTGACTTCCATTTCACCTGAGTCGGTGATTCTTGCCTTTTTCTTCTCTGCCACCATTGGAATTGTTTTTGGGATCTATCCAGCGCGAAAGGCTTCACTCCTGAATCCGATCGATGCGCTCAGGCATGAATAAAGAGAAGTCTTGCAATTAAACTAAAGTAGTGTAATAATGCGGCATGATCTCAACTTTTCTAGTTGTATTCAGTTTTCTAACAATGCCCCATCGCTGTCACGCAGAACTGATTCCCCTTTTTCACGCAGAGTTACCCGAAAGGGTATTTCCGGGCTATGAAACGTCGGTGAATCATTCTCCATCCTTTTATGTTTGGCAAAATGACCCAGGCTTTACTGAGTACCTTCATCACGGGTTAACGGGGCTTTGTATTCCTTCATCGATTTCAAATATGCTGCTTTATCAATACGCAAGGCAAGCGCCACGGTTGGACAAGCTCTTGCTTGAGGGATTAAGTGAGGATAGAAAATCGGTGGAAACGACCGCACTGGTGCGAGGGTTCATGCACAGGTGTGGTTTTGATAAAAATCCGAACACCATCGATTTTTTTAGCGCCGCTTCTTGTCTTTCACAGCTCTATCGTGATTCAGGTTACCCCCATCAATCCGTTCGTCTGATTCGAAAAATGGATGACGTCGGTCCTGCGGCAGGATTTGAAATGGAAAGTCGTGCACCGACGATCGAGGATTTAAAAACGGCACTCCAGGAAGGTGACGATGTCGTCGCTGCAGTTGCCTTCATGGCCTGGCATCCTGAACTCAATCAATGGGTAAAGCAGAGTAGTCACGCCATTAATATTTTTGGTTACTCGATGAATGAATCCGAGTCGAATCAAAAAATAACGGTTTATCTTTCGAATCCCACCCGTCATTACCAAATGGATGGGCAAACGCCCCTCTTTGATGTGGCGACGTTTGAATGGAATCGCTCGTTATCAGTAAATCCCGAGCCCTATTCGCCGATTGAAATCAAGAGCTTAAAAGGGAGCTTGCTCAGCTACGGAGACAGAACGACGTTTTTAGCTGGGCTGTTGATTGTAAAACACGAATGAAAAGGATTTCAAGAATGGTGGGCCCTGTTGGACTTGAACCAACGACCCCCCCGTTATGAGCGGGAAGCTCTAACCAGCTGAGCTAAGGGCCCTTGCGCAATCGTGCGACGTTCCCAGCGTATCATTCTTTTCAAAAAATACAATTGATCTCATTTGGCCTAAGCGAGTATTCTAAATCGAGCATGAATCAACCAGTAATTTCGCTTTTTTTCGGAAATATGCAAGCTCCTGGAGTTGCCCCTCAGTTTAAAAGAAAACAAGTGCATGGAGTGCGTTCAGTTGAGGTCATCGATGAACTTCAGGATTACGGTGAAGCGGATGCCTTTTGGACAAAGAAAAATGGAGTGGTGGTGGCAGTAAATACAGCCGACTGCGTACCTATTTTGCTGAAGAAAAAAGATTCAAGTATGGTGGCCGCGATTCATGCCGGCTGGAGGGGGACGTTGGCCAATATTGTAGGAGAGTTTTTTAGTGAACATTTTCCACAGGAGTGGACTGCCTATCTGGGACCCGCTATTCACC
>CAIMWN010000257.1 GCA_903845155.1 Oligoflexia bacterium | reverse complement strand
ACTTACTGAAGAGTAAGTAACCTTTTTTATTTGAAGTGGTGGCGTTGTGTGGAGAGCTGCAAGCCACGCGCTCACTTCGGGCGCCCGAAGTGAGCTTACGTGGGTTCACAAAAATGCCAAGGAAGCGAACGCAGTTCGCGGAGGCATTTTTGCACAGCGCGAGTGTAACGAGTGCTGCCCGAAGGGCGACGACCAGGTGGGGAGGAGTGAATTCCCACCGGCTCCATCATTTTACCCCGATCCTGTAATTTCAATAAGTTACGGGATCGGGGTTTCTTTTTTCTTCCGCGAAATTGCTAAGTTTTTGAAATCATTAGTGCCGAGTTTCCCGACAAATCCTTGAATAAATCGGACACTTTTTGGCAAAGCCCTCTCTTGTTGACTTATATATCGATATTCGATATAGTGATTATGTGATTCAATCGATTAAAGGACAACTGACTCAAGATATATTTGATGGAAAGAGTTCCAAGGAATCACGAAAGTTTGATCAGGGTCTTCACTCTATTGCGAGAAGAAAACTCGATCAGCTGAATGCTGCTGCAAAGTTAGACGACTTGAAAGTTCCGCCTGGAAATCGATTAGAGGCACTTTCGGGAAATCTAAAGGGATTGCATAGCATTCGGATTAACGGTCAATGGCGAATTGTATTTCGATGGACGGCGAATGGTCCTGACGATGTTAGAATTGAAGATTATCATTAGGAGGTTATATGTTGCCGAAGTATAGAAAGCCCACACACCCAGGCGAAATTTTGTACGAAGATTTTTTAAAGCCTATGGAAATTTCTCAAACTAAATTTGCGGCTCATTTAGGTTGGTCACATGCAAAAGTGAATGAGATTATCAATGGTAAACGGGGAGTAACCGCTGAGACTGCATTGGCTTTTGCAGATGCTTTCGGAATGTCACCTGAGTTTTGGTTGAATCTACAAACAAGCCACGATTTGTGGGAAGCTCAGCAAGAGCATAAGAAGCAAAAGAAGATTGCATGAAGTCGATTACCTGTTCAATTCTGGTATTGGCAATCAGCTTTATCTCTGTTGTTGCATATGGAAAAGCTGTCATCATAAGATAGTTTAAGTGGGTTTGCGTTGATTAAAAAGTAGTCCGATTCGCAAGCTTCTCTCTCCTGCCGTGAGCCTCAGCAACAGCTTCTTGAATTCGTTTTTTGCGAGTCTCTGGTTTTGCAGCATCGTCGATACGTCTGAGAATAAAATTTTGCTTACCCGGGGGAAGAGCTTTGAAATCCTTCGTAACTTTTTCAGCTTGAAGGGCCTTGAGCAAGTCTGGTGGATAGGTGACATCGGCCCGATCGAGAACTGTGAAACGGATGCGCACGCGATCACCGGTTTTAGTTTTTGTTTCTTTGCGAACTTTGGCCTTGATGCGAATATAGTGCTGACCGCCGCCGATCGGAAACAGACTCACTTTGAAGGGTTCTGATTGATTCACTCTGGCCATGACCAGGACGGGGCCTTTCGTGCCCAGATCGGTGGTAATTTTAGCAGGGACTGCGACTGCGCAATAGTCCATTCCTTCGGCCCAGTTTTCGAGCCTCGCTAGAAAAGATAGTTCCCGGCCAGGGGTGAGTGAACGTTTCATAAGATCATTAAAGACGGTTTCTTGCGGCTTAGCAAGAGCCTTAATTCTTAATACTCAAAGGCCCTGAACCAAAATGAAAAATGATGAGGGCGGCACCGAGTATCGATACATTTTTCATAAACATGACCATTTGTAGTTGATGCATGGCCGGGTCGTTGACGGTCCAAAAATTATGCATCATGAGCGTAACCGGCACTAAAAATAAGATGAGGAGTAGAGCTCCGATTTTTGCACGGTAACCTAGCAGAATGCTCAGTCCGCCTAATAGGGCCAGGATCCCGCTCAGTGGAACGAGAACTTCGGAGTAGGCAACGCCTTGTTGGGCTGCGTAATCAATCGTGCCTCGAGTAAAATGACCAAAACTAGCAAAAATAAATATGGATGAGTATAAGACCCGCCCCAATAGAGTTAAGGTTTTCGCAAGAGTAAGGTGACTTTGGACCTCATGGGGAGCAATGTCGTTGTTTTTGTACTCGGAAAGAGTGGGCTTGAGTGTACTTGTATTCATACTGATGATCAGCTTCACGTTTCGTGCCAGCCTCAAGTTCGTAATCCTTGAAAGCAAGTTGTCGATCGGGTGTTATTGAACTCAGTGGGGATGTTTTCCACCCGAAGGAATCTATATAAATTGTCCCTTGTAAATAAAAGGCCAACTCTTTCCGGTGAGAAAAAATGCTTGAGTGCTTGAATCATACGCAATTCCGTTTGGTACAGAGTCACTAGTGCATCCCAGTGGATAGGTGGAGCAACTAAAACTGGTCTGTAAATTTACCATGCTCATCTCACCCGTTTGGCACCCTAAGTTTGAATCAAAGCGAATCAACCTTGTGCTCGGAAAGAGATTCGCATAAATTTGTCCATCTACATATTCCAGTTCATTGATGCCTGTGATCGCTTGCCCCGCTGGGTTGACCACATTTATTTTTGATTTCACAAGTAAGGTGTTGGGATCGATTCGATAGAGGGTACTTGAACCGTCTGAAGCGAGTAAGTCTGTACCATCGGTAGTGAGCCCCCAGCCTTGGTTGAGCGGATTTTTAAATGTTCCGACCAGTTTTGTTCCGGCAGTCGTTCCATCCGAAGTGTACTGATAGATTTTCCCCTCAGTGTAAGTGAGTTGATAGAAATAACCTTTCAATTTCACTATCCCTTCGCCAAAACTTGATGACGGAGTGGAGATCAATTGTGTAACTTTCCCTGACCGGGGATCAATTGCGTTGATCACCGAAGCGCCATGACCAGAAATCGCGCCCGTGCTTTCGTAGAGAATTCCACCATCCATAAAAAACCCCTCAGTGAGTCCTGTGGTGGTTCTTGCGAGAGTATCCGAAACTTGGAATTGCAATGTTTGCATCAGGCACGGATTCGTCACGGGTGTGTTTGAAGAGGGGATTACGGCCGTGATGGGCAGTGACTCGACTGTAGGTAAGGGCTGAATCGCTTGGTTTGTGTTTGAATTGCACGCGATAAAAATAAGCAGTGAAAAGATAAAGATGGTTCTTTGCATAGGCCTCCTCCCAGTCAAGGGTCTCTCACTTTAGATTTTATCAGGAAACTAGAATTAAATAGAGTTGGAACTGCGTAAAGTACAGATTGTCGCTGAGATCGGCTTTAAGCGAATAGGACGGCGTTGCAGTACATAAAGATTGTGTAAAAATAATCAATAGAGGGCCTATTGGAGTGAACTATTTTAATCATGTATTGTGGTTTATTAACAAGATCTTAATATTTAGGCCCTTCGTTTATCAAAAAATGATTAGGCGCTACTGATTTTCAATTGCCGTCAGCTATGCTATGGTCCGCGAATGCAAACACTGGTTTTAATAATAGGTTTCTTCGTATTTTCTCAAAAAAGTTACGCGACGGATGTGTCGCCTCACATTCAGGTCATTTGCGATCAACTCTTTCAATCGTCAACCACGTTTAATGATTATCCCGCACACTTCACAGAGGGATTTAGAAAAGCCGTTTCGCTCGATTACTTAAAATCGGTGCTCCACTCCTTGTACGAAGATACCGGTGCATGCAAAGGAGTGACTGTTACAGACCTAGGACAGAATAAATACCTTGTCGCCTTTCACGGTACCAAGAAAATGGACAGTTTGTTGAACCTCCGTCTGAATGCAGAGAGTGGTTTGATTGATAGCTTGCTTTCGGCTGGGGTGACCGACCCTCATGTGGTGATTCACCAGTGGGATGATTTGCCTTCAGCATTCCAACACCTCGATCAGATCGATCATTTGTCTGCAAGCTTAGTGACGGGCGATGGTAAAGTGCTGTTGAGTAATAACCCAGAAAAAGTATTTGCAATTGGATCGACATTTAAATTGTATGTGATGGGTCGTCTTTTGGAATCCATCAAAGCAGGCGAGCATTCCTGGAATGAAACCTTTCCCATTCAAGAAAACTGGAAGTCGCTGCCCTCAGGGACCATGCAAGATTTATCGGCAGGTACTCCCGTGTCTCTCTATCAATACGCAGAAAACATGATCTCCATCAGTGACAATACGGCTACTGATCATCTTCTGTACTTGTTGGGGAGAGAAAAAGTAGAAAGCATGTTACTCCCCATGGGAAACCGAACACTTTCTACGCGCCTTCCTTTTTTGTCGACCCTTGAAATGTTCAAATTAAAATGGGCCCTGCCAAGCTTTTTTGCCAAAACCTATTTAAAGGCTACGGTGCTCGAGAAGCGCGCCGTTCTGGAACTACTCCATTCAGTGCCTCGACAGCTAGTGGGCAGGAATGGGGTCTCCATGGATCAACCCACCCTCATCGATCAGTTAGAATGGTTTGGAACCACCCAAGAAAACTGCAAAGCAATGTTGTGGCTGGGGGATTATTCGAGCCCCGAGCTTCGTAAAATATTTTCTAAAAGCACTCCATTAGTTACGAACGTCGGAAGCAGTGAAAGTCACTGGTCCTACGTCGGATACAAGGGCGGGTCTGAGCCTGGGGTGTTGAGCATGACTTATCTGCTCGAGACACCAAAGGGAACACGGGCGTGCTTAAGTGTGAGCTGGAATAATACTCAAACAGTAGTTTCTCAAAATCACTTTTTTGATTTGGTTTCGAAACTTTTAAAATGGAGTGAAAGTAAGATTCAGTAATAGATTGGCGCGCGCCTTCTCACTCGTCTTTAAAGAAGGCCTTCACATCATTCTCTCTGCCGATTTTGATGAGGGCATGTATCGACTGATTTCTGACCCGTGGGTCGGTGTGACTTAAAAGACGAAGACATTGTTCATATGCGGTCTGGAGTTCGGAGTTCGCCTCAAATGATGCAACACTTCTGTCTAAAATCATGCGGCCCACTTCTCCAAAGGCATAGGCACCACTGGCGCACATCGCGGGATCGTTTGATTTTAAAAGCGCATTGAGGCGTTTCAACGTGTTCTCTCCGATTTGATCCAGTTGTTCAGATAAATTCATTTCGTAAATAATCAGATTAGCTTGGACCCGATTGGATGGATGTGCTTTGAGTGAATGAAGGGTAGCGTCTGGAATTACCAATTTTAAATATCCAAAATGGTAAATGATGTCGGCAACTAAGCGTGGATGATCCAGGAGAAGGCAGTCAAGAAGGATGCTTCGAATTGTGACTGCGTCGTTTAATTGCACCGTCTTTACGATCAACGAGATTAAATGGGGAAGCGCCTCGAACTGTTGATGCGCAATAGCAGTTAAAAGGAGAGCTTCACCTGCCGAGTTAATCTCAGGTGAGGATTCAGAGTAATGAGGGAGGTCTTTCAGTGTTTTGAGTAGTTCCGTACATTCGGGCATCAGGAGATCTTTTGAAAATTTTCCAAGAAAACGCAACGTTGCAGTGATGTCTTCAATTGACCGCGTGTAGAAAAGTAAGCTTTTGTCTGCGTTTGGGTCTTGAATGATTTGATTGGCAGAGCGAATCTCGGTGATCTCCACCAAGTCGTGAGGAGTGCCGTATCCATCTAAATTAAAGGCGCCCAAACGCCGAGTGCGAATGAAAGGGGAAAAGTTCTTTGCGAAGTATGAAGAGCAAATAAAGGTGTTTTGATCCTTCGCGGTTACCTTTTTAAGAAGGCGCACCGTGCGGATAAATTCTTCGGTCGAGAAAAAGAGACCGCTTGCATCCCTGTCGAGAGTAATATCACCCGACGAGAGACTGACCTTTACACGAAATGGAACTTGAAACTCTGCGCTGGTACGGCGATGATAGTGGTTCGCGATTTTTTCAATTTCCTTCAAAAAGAACGTAGCCGATGTTTTTGAATCAAAGTGAGGGGCATCTTTAAAGAGTAAAATCACTTCATCACCTGCATATTCGAGTTCATAGCCATGAAAGATTTCGGCAGCATGAGCCACATCGATCAGAAATTGTTTGGCCAATGGAAAAACAATCGCCTCGCCATGAGACTGCACGAAACGCGAGAAATGATTGATGTCGCAGCGAAGGAGGGTGCCGGTGAAGCGAACGGGAGTTTGTTGATTGCGATCGTAAAGTTTGCGGATGGCACCCGGCAGCTCTTTCGAGAAACTTTCGCTGCGGCTTTTCTCTTGTAGCAGCTCTTCGTTTAATTTCTTGAGCCCCTTTTTTAGAATTAAAGTATCTCGCAGAAAAGAAGGTAGGCCCCTTTTTTTGCGCGCAGCAAGAGGGGATACCAGTACTTGGTGGGCTTGCTTTAATTCTAGTTTCACAAGCAAGATAATAGAAAAGATCAAAAAGGAAATGAGCAGGAGATCCTTTACAATCGAAAGCGAGTCTGCGAGGCGATACTGTGAAATGTAGGCACTTTTGGGTGAAAACTGAAAAATACTGAGCGTGGTTCCATTTACGCAGGAGTCGGTGCCACTGAATTCGTCGCTGTAATCGTGATAAGCGTTTTTCTCGCACTTTTGATTACAAATAAAATAGGGGGTAAAACGGGGGTTTCCCTCACTCGGAAACGATTGCGTGGGAAGGTGTTGAAGGCAAAAACCGCTGATCCCCTTGGGCATGGTGTGAGAATCCTGGATTAAAATTTGTCGCAGCTCTTCGATTCGATTTTGTTCGAGAAGTTTTTCAGAAAAGGTCTGGATGAGTTCGATTCGATCTTGTTTGCTTTTGCGAAGCAGGTCGAAGGCGTCCTCAGCGAATTGTTTTGAAGTTTGATTGCTATAAAAGATCAGGATCAGAACACTGAGTCCGCCAAGTGAGATCAGTGAAATGCGAAACCCAGAAAGCCTACGAAGCAGTTGGCTGAGCATTTCGCGCTACCACCCATTCTTCGCTGGCGGTCTTCGGTCCGAATGTTTTCTGTTCCGAGCCTCGTAGCAATTTTACTTTTACTTTAAAGCGAACCAGCTGATCACTTATACTTAAATCCGGATGATCATTGCATTGAACTGCCTTATCGATTTCATTTTTGGTCGCGTTTGTTGAACGCATTAGAAGTTCTAATGGGTGTTTTTGCAGATCCATAGGTGACGAAGTTAATGTATTTTTTGAAAGGTTAATTTGAAGGGGGATTGGGCGCATTTTCTCTTGATCTTCTGAACCGTCACAAGTCCAAAGTTTTGAAGTGGATGATGGAGAATAGAATTGTCCCGCAATTTGACTCCATATTTTAGGATAGTTAAGAGCAAGACAGCTAATTGGCGTCTTGATCGTCTTAATTTTATCTCCCGCATGTAAGCACGTATTTCCCATGGGTGGTTTTGGTCTTTTAGGCTTGGCGGTGTCATTGAAGTTGTCGACATCACTAAAAGCGGGCGCAAACAAAACTGCCAGAGCGACGATGGCTGTAAGTGACGGATTGAATGATGTTATGAAAGTATACGTGATGTTCATTTCCCCATGGTTTATTTCGGAAGAAAAGCACCTGAGCTAAAGAGATATAAAATTGGCATTGACGTAAAATTGACAGACACTCCTGAGGGAAGTCTTACTTGATTTGAAGTGTATCGATGAATTGGTCGTCGCTCGCGCTCAATGGATCAGCCGATAGATCACTACAAAATGAAATCCAGCTCCGAGAATTGTGCAGAGATGAAATAATTCGTGATAACCGAATACCCCCGGAACAATGTTCGGCCGTTTAGTGGCATAAAACACAGCACCCACTGTATAAATTAGTCCGCCAGTAATGACGAGCACCACGTCAGTGGATCCCAGTGACTGTTTGAGTTCTGTTGAATAGGGGTAAATGAGCCACCCCATACCGATATAAAATAGAGCGGTGAACCACTTCGGAGCGCGAACCCAAAAAATAGACTGTGCGATGCCGATCAAAGCCGTAATCCAAATGAGTGCAAGAAGGTGATTGCCATCTTTTTCTGGAAGACCGAGTAAACAAAAAGGAGTGAAGGTGGCAGCGATTAAAATAAAAATGGCACTGTGATCAAAACGTTTTAGCAGTGCTCGCGGTTTTGGTTCCCAATGGGGGCGGTGATAGATAGCACTGATCCCAAAAAGAAAGAGTAGTCCGAATGAATAAATTGCACTAGCGACGAGAGAAGTGTGGTTCGTGCTTTTTGCGATGAGAAGGATGCATGCGCCAAGACTAAGAAAAAATGCTTCCTGGTGAAAATAACCACGAAGTGCCGGCTTTACAGATGCTTTTGCATGACTCATATCCGGCCAAGTGAATCATCTTTAACACTGGAGATCAACCGAGGATTTTAAAATCAGAAAATATATCACGTTTTGAGCCATATTTGGCCAATTCATGAGCAGTGATCTTGATCAAGTCGTCTCGCAAGGCATCCCCATCGTTTGCCCTAACTGGATATAGTTCAAGAACTAATGCTTTAACTTTTTATGGAAGTAGCCATAAGAAACCAACATTAACCCTGTTCCAGCAATGGCACTAAAGTTAAGGGCGCCCATAAAAAATGAACGATAGCTCATGTGTGCCTGGCCAAAGTTTTTATAAAGCATAATCACAATACTACCCAAATATCCGAAAGAGTCTGAGATATACATGAGAAACCCAACATTGGCGGGTTTTCGTGTGGCTGCGATTAGTCGCTCAAAGAAAACAACATTAAAGGGAATATAAGCAAGATAAAGCCCGAGTCCATTTAAAATCATCCAGTGTGTTGGCTGTATGAGGTTGCCCGTATAGGCGAGAGTCGAAAGTCCGGTAATGCAAAACCCGAAAATAACAAGCCCGTGATTCACGAGCACCGCTTTCCGATTACTGTGAATGAGCGTCAGTAAGCTCATCGACAAAAGCACAATGAGCGAAATAGGAGTCTCTGTTGCGGTAAAAATGGCCGCACTGTTGATCCCCAATTCTTTCCAGATATCGGCTGCAAAGCTATCTCTAAAATCACGAATGACACTGAGTAGAACATAGGCGATCACTAACACCGCAATCCCCCCAATATAATGACCTAGGAAATCTTTTCTTTCCTTCTTGGTCATCGGTGCGCGTTCAGAGCGATGGGTAACATCAAAAGCAGATGGAGGCGGAATTTGTTCCAGTAAATAGACGAAAATGGCAGCGGGGATGAAGAAAATCATGCTAGTTTGAAAAGGCATCCATCTTTCGGCGGTGCCGTTCTCTAATAGCCATTTCCCCACTGACTTGACGAAACCGGAAGAGAATATAAAACTGATGGCAAGCACACTCCCCATGAACTCGGTGGCCTTCCGGCCTTCAAGATAAGAGAAAACCAAGCCCCAGATGAGTCCCAAAGGAATTCCGTTGAGGAACATGCAAACAATGTTGAAAGGAAAAGGCGCAACTGCAAAAAGGAGTAAGGCGACACCCGCAATGGCAAGAAGAGTGAAAATTCCGAGTGCCCGATGTTGATGTTTGATCTCGCTAATAAAGCGAATGCCTACAAACTTACTGAGTGTGTACCCAATGAGTTGTGCAATGACGAGTACGATTTTGAGCTGCACCCCGAAAGCTTCTTCTCCCTGAAAGGTTGCAGCCGTAAAAGGGCGGCGGAAAGCATACATGCAACTATAAGTGCAAAACGCTACAATGGCCGCAAAGACGGGTACTATGGTTCGCTGATGTTTGGTGAGGTAACCTCGAATGAATGTCATGCATTGAGGTTAGCAGTTTTTAAAGGAAAGTTGCACTAGCGAAATGTAGGTCCGATTCACTTAGCCTTATCTGTCGAAATCCCTTCAGATCGAACGGCGAGTGCTCGGCTCTGTAGTTCCCAGATTTTCTTTTGATCGTCAGGTGAAATATCGTATTTTTCAAAAAGGCGCTGAAACTCACCCTTGATTCCACGTAACAGAAGGCCAAGTCGAAGGGCTTGTTTTACCGTATGAAGTAGATCATCCGTTTTGAATGGTTTTTCAATAAAGCCCATTGCACCTAATCTCAGTGCTTCGGTCAGCAGCGCTTTCTCTGAATTCCCCGTGAGGAAGACGACAGGCATTTCATATCCGAGGGTACGTGCTTTCTCCAGAAATTGAAGCCCGGTCATCTGTGGCATCTTGATATCAGAGAGTACTGCAATAATTTGAGAATCACGTTTGATGAGGTCAAGGGCTTCGACACCATCTTTGGCCGTGAGTACCCTGAAATTGAGAGTACTTAATTCCTCTGAAAGAATATCTCTAAGGTCTTGCTCGTCTTCTACTATCAATAAACTAGGTGCTGGGTTCATGATTCACGGATCGGCATACCTTACTAAAATCTTGAGCCTTTGATTAAGGTTAGTTTCCGAATTGCCGGGTTCTGACTCGGTGCCAAAGGAAACGTTCGAACACAATCAGTCACGTATCTGGTATACTAGTATGATGTTGCACCTTATCACTCAATGCTTGGTCATTATTCTATTTCTCAACGCGTGCGCAACGTCCCCCACGCCTAAACACGAAGTGGAGAATATTCAACGCATCCCTCAATTGGATTATCTCGAAATACAGAATCGTGTGGGAATCGATCTAGCACCGGGGCAAACGGGATACCGGGAAAAAACCTTCGATGCTTGTGATCTAGGTCCGGCACTTCATGAGTTGTCAGAACCGCTCAGTAATTGTCATCACGCTTATTTCACCTTAATTCAATTTCAACTTTCTTGTCGTACGAGTGATGAGCCCGATACCATTTTAACTGAAGGGGATTTGCGGCCCCTACAGGACAAAAAGTTAAAATGGACACTCGGGAAAACCATTGGACAAATTCAAACCGATTTCCAAGGAAATGGAGTTATCCGCGCGATTTCTGGTTCATCCAAGCGCAAAAGCTATTTAAGAATCTCAACCGGAAAAGATTTTCTAATGATGCATGCAGGTCAAGCATCCGCCATTGTCACTCCTCCGGCCTGGTGCGGTGATCAACGTTAGATTCAAATTTGATTCATGCAGTTCCAATTTTGTTTAATCTTATTACCCGGAATTTGAAGGGCATTCGTCAAGGTCAGACACTGTGAGCGATTCACTGCATGTTGTTCGCGTAAGCGTTGAAAGCCACCCAAAATAAAATCATCGGCCTTTTCCGGATTATGACTTGGTTCTAAACGAGAGTATTTTTGCGCAGATTGTATCAGTGCGAGCACACTGATTTCCTGAGGAAATGCATCATAGCAATTCCAGTGGGTACCCAAACTGTCAAAAGTCTGAAACTCGGAGGCAGCACTCAAACAAGCGGAGAGATTTCTTACTCGATGAATCAGTGAAGGAAATGATCTCCATAATATTGAATCTCGAGCGTTCCCACTGAGGCCCCTTGCTTCGTTGAGAGTTTGATTCCACTGAGGATCTTCCACTGCAACTTTTTGCTTTAAGCTTAGCTGTAATTCTAAGCGATCACGCGCACCCCAATTCAGCGCCATTTGCTGCAATGTATTCATCTCAGAGGGAGACCAACGAGAGGCGAGAGTAATGAGGCCTTCTCTCCGGGTTGAGTCGTCATTCGATTGCACAGCCCAGTCCTTCAAGGTACTCAGCGCATCCTGACTGACATGATTAAAACAGCCGGCGAGATGCTCATAATACGAGCGGTTCGAATACGAGGCGTAATTTAAATAATTTGACTGGAAAGAAAGTGACAGATCTGACTGGGCGATGTCGCAGAGTTGGTCGAGCGAAATGTAATCAAGGCCAAGTTTGAGTCGGGACTCGATCATGATTTCCAATTTTGATTTGTATTCCTGATCTGAAATCAACTGAAGTTCATGTCTTAGTTTCAGTACTTTTACGCCAATACCAATCAGAACTTCTGATTTTTCGCTGATCGATTGTGCCAGCGATTCAAGTTTATCTCTGGCCGAGGGAAGAAGTTCAAATGCTCTTTTCAATGCAGAATCATCCGAATGATTCAGAAAAAGATCAAAGTATTTCGATAGTGGTGCTTGCGTGAGGGCTTGTTCGTAGCCAGCCTCACGAGTGGATGTGTCTTTTGAGCGAAGTTTGCACGAGAGACGCTGAGTTTCCGATTGAATTTCGTTCTGTGGATGTACGACTCTAAAGCTAGTTCCACTGAATGCCGACTTGAGGGCTTGATCTAATTCTTGAACGGATGCATTCCTGGTCACTGCTTCTCTCAGCAAGGGCGCGGCGAGTGCACCGAGGGGGCCAGTACTCGAAAAACCATACAGGCTTTCACTATGATTAAAGGCGAGTGACATGCGTTCGGCCATACTGAGCCCGAAGTTTGCATAGCGTGATGCGACCACATCTTCTGCGATCGAGCGAGGAAATCCATCTTGGACTAAGACTTTAAGGTAAGTATCGATCGAGCGGTGGTCGGGAGTTTTGTCTGCTAGGGTATTGCATCCCATGAGGTAAACTTGTTTCGCGCCCAGAATGCTATCGCAAGAATGCTGACAACTCAGATCTTCTAAATCGTGGAGTGCGAGAATTTGGCTGCTTTTTTCACCAAAGAATGTGCCGCCAAAGTGCCCTGAGATTAAAAGCACATCGCATTTGATTCCTGATTTGCATTGGTCTTTTAGCCAGTTTGGATTCTTGTCGTCGGGGACGAGTTCATGCACGGAGCCGGGATAGATTTTTTTAAATGTTTCTCTTTCGTTCGACGAATTAAAGGTCATGGAGCAGATATTCAGAGCAAATGCCGAATTCGTAGTGGTGAAAGTGAGGGCCGCTAAAATAGGGAGGAATAAAGTTTTCATGGGCGGGTTATACTAAATAAGTGTAATAATGCAACTAAATTCATTGAAATACAGCAATAGTGGATTGGAGTGGGTTGTTATTTATATTCTATTTACAAATTAAACGATTTTCGTTAAGGTGCGCGGGCCATGATTAAAAAACACCTAGTTCACTATACTTCTGCCCTTGTTTTCACCTTTTTTTTACTTCCCGCATCGTTGGTTCATGCGAACCCCACGTGGGATAAAGGAGAAGATCCAAATCTCTTTCTTTTTCAAGATGAGAAACTGGAAACTGATTTCTATAAACTTCGCTTGGACGCAGCGGTGAATGAAGGGGCAGGACATGCTCCCTGGAGTGAAACATATTGGCCGGCTGACGAGGGCGGAATTGCCGTTCGTGGCATGTACGACCTTAGGCCTGGTCGAAAGGCATTTAAAGCCAGTCACCCAAGTTTAGCTGAATTGAAAACCATGAGTGTTCGCGATCTGCGTAAACTTTCACCCGCAGAAAAGTTCGACATTTTAAATGGTGAATACAATTATCCACTCACTTCTCGAGTGCTTGCACAATACGAAGGAAAGCATCCAAGTTGGTGGGGAATTTGTCACGGTTGGGTACCGGCCGCCGTCAATTATCCTGAACCGCTTACTAAAACAGTAACCAACAAAGACGGAATCGTGATCGAATTTGGTTCGTCTGACATCAAGGGTTTGATGTCTTACTACTACGCTTGGGAAGCGGCGCAGTTCAATGCTCAAGGCGAAGAGAACTGGGGTTTCAAAACCAATGCAAGTGGCAAGAGTGAATACTGGCAAAAAGATCCTAGCATGGTGTATTTTGTTTATCGTCAACTCGGTGAGCGTTGTGAATCGGGCGGATGTAAGGGAAAGAATTTAAATCCGGCGTCTTTCCATTTAGCCATTGCTAATTTAGTAGGTAATTATCAACGTTCATTTTCAGTCAATGTGGACGCTTCAAAACAAGTTTGGAATCAGCCGGTTCTTTCTTATTCCTCTGAAGTCCTAGACACAAAAGCAATTACGGAGAACGACCCGGATTCACGACGTGATACTGATGGCCAAGAGGGAGAATCTCTTGCGTCGCCGAAGCATCCCACTCCAGACGCAGTAAAGAGAGTTCTAGTACGGACAGCCTTTACCTATGTCGTTGAGACTGGTCCTCAATTCGCTCCTCATGGGACTGCGCCAGGTGCGGTAGTCACAGAGAAAAAGGAACTCGTTTATTGGCTTGAACTCGATGCTGAAAATCATGTGATCAACGGATATTGGTCGCATGGGTTATTTAAAAAGCGTTCACATAATACCTCTTATATTGGGTTTGCGTGGAGAGCCAGTAGGGTGCCTTTCCTCGGAAAGTTTACCGTGCTTAATCAGCTTTATGAAACTAATGCGAAAAAAGTGGTGTCCTTTGCAACGAGCAAGAACTTCACGCCCAACCTTGAAGATATCTTTTTCGGACCAAATCAAAGCACGATCCCTGTTTTTAACTGGAGCGCAGTGAATTCAACTTCAGTGATTCACTAAGGGTTTGTCCCCTACTTGAAGTTGCAAAACTGGTTGAAATAGTAGAAAAGGACTCCATGTTAAAAAAGATCGATTCAGTCACGATTTGGTTGTGCGCGATCATCACCCTGATCGTGATCATGGTGTGTTTGGGCGGAATTACTCGTCTTACAGGTTCAGGCCTTTCCATTACGGAATGGAAGCCCATCATGGGGGCAATTCCACCTTTAAATGAAGCTGAATGGAGCGATGCCTTTTCAAAGTATAGGATGATTCCACAGTTTCTGGCGATCAATGCATCCATGACTATATCGGATTTTAAGCTTATTTTTTTCTGGGAATATTT
>CAIMWN010000256.1 GCA_903845155.1 Oligoflexia bacterium | reverse complement strand
TGAACGATTATTGCTAGCGTCGTATGCAGCCACGTCAACCATATATGATCCAGATGCAAGAGTCTTCGGAACCGTGCAGGTAGTGGAGTATTGATTTCCAACTGCAGTGACTTTAGTACAAGTGAGAGAACCGCCCGTATTATTGCTAAAAAAGACGGATGTACTTGAGACTGGCAGTGTGCCCGGTGTCACTTTGAATGTCACCACCACTGGAACATCTTTTCCGTTGAGTGTAATTGAACTTGGAGTAGCCAAAAACCCACTCACAGTAGGGCCTGTGGCCGCATTAGCTGAATCATTAAAAAAATTTACGACCATTAAAAAACTGAAAATATAGCAAATTCTAACCATAAATCCCCCTTTGGATATTAGAGAGCTCGAAATTTTTCGGGACTCACTCTGTGTATGATATATTGAAGGGGTGAAAAATTAAATATTCAAAAGGATTTATTTCAAATTGATAAGCCAACAAGCTATCGGTGAAGACAACTTAATGGCGACTTTTGCGTCATTGATATGGCTCACGCTGGCTAAAAATATTTTAAAAAGTACCGCAAAAAGCTCATCTGCTTTAGCAATAGAATATTTAAGTCGAAAAGCGAGACATGGGTCTCCGCGCTCAAATAATAAAAATGGTGTTTCTGTTCAGTCTTGCACTGGTACCCAGTGTAAGTGTTGCGGCGACGTGTACGTTCGCGATGCACCAGAAGAAAGCTCTTCGTGCGGATCGCCTGAGTATCGGTGATGAGGTGCAATTGGCAGGGCTTGAAAATGATCAACGGATGAGCGCTACCTTCATTGGTGAAAAACAAGAAAACTATGAATTCATTTCAGATCACAAAGGATTTTTTTCAATTCCGAAAGAAAGTATTTCTCTCTATGAAGGCCTGAACGTTGAAAAGCAGAAATGGATTAATCTACAAGTGGGCGGCACGTGTGCTGCTAATGCGACCTTAAATTGTGCACAGATGGTGTTTGCAGCGGATTCAATGTTGAAAGAGCCTTCTACTTTATTGATCAAACACGATGCAGAGTTGCTCGCTAAGGCCATTGAGGCGCTCCACGCAGACATCGATTATGAACATCTCTTCACTAAAGTAGAGTGGAAAAAATATGTTGAATCGCTAGATCAAAAAAAATTAATGTTGAATTATTTTCACTCAGTGGGTCTCCGTGCTGAAGGCACTCGTAAATGGCAAAGCTTGATGTTGCATTTACAGGGAGGTAATCCCTTAGTGTGGGTGAGTTATATGAAAGATGAGTATCAAGATTATAGTATCAATCCAACTGACCTAATCGCAGATGGCGGTCAAACTCGTCGTTACGCACGATTTCCACATTCGCAGCGAGTGATTCAAGGAATTCTGAATAAGAGCACTCGGCACGCGGTGGTCGTCGTGGGTCTGATTCGTACACCTCAAGGCACTCCATGGGCTTTAGTTTTTGATTCAAACTTTAGAGAGCTGCAGTTTTGGAAAGTGTCTGAAATGGAACAAGCGTTAAAGCACGGCAGCTATGCAATACTGGTTTCACCAAAATTACTGAATGAGTGACTGGCAATTCATTAATTTCCAAGCGTCCAGTTTAAATTTTTCGCCGTTTGAAAGTCTTGTAGATTGGATCACGTGATTGACCGTGTGGTAGTACATCACGTCTTTTGGGCCCATTACTTCAGCAATGTTCATATTGGTAATGGCGAGGGCTGCCCCTTCGTCGATCCCGATGCCAAAATCAATGTGCGAATCTAGCATCGCTTGTTTTAATCTTGCTTCACGATTTCTAATGATGAAGTGCATATCAATGATTCCTTTTTTAAAGAAACCTAAACCGATTCCCGTTTTTGACTCATCTCCTGTGAGCATGGTATGCGCCATAATAGCAGTGCCGGCACTCGTTCCAGCAAAAGGGGTTCCTGAATAGAATTTATTCTCGAGCGCTTGTCTGATGAGTGGGTTAGAAATAATTTCCATTGCTTTGTTTTGATTTCCACCCGTGAAAAAAACGGCATCCGCATTTTGAAGCGTGTGCAAAAATGCGCGGACCTCTTCACTGGTTTTCGGGCCTGTGAGGGATGCAAAAAAACGATTGATACCATGAGGCCTCAAATCGGCCGAAATGGTTGCAAAATAATCAGCCGGTATTGCCGAACTCCATCCGATGATGAGAACGCTATTGGTAGAATGTTGAGCGTGCTTGGCAGAAGCCGCAGTCCACCGCGAAAACTCCGCCATCGCCGAAATTGGCCGTGCACCCCCGCCTACCAGCAGGAGGTACGTTTCTGGTGCAGGGGCACTCAATGCTTGCGCATCTGCGTGGAGTGATAAAAGCACTGTGAATAAAAGAAAGAACAGAGGAGTTTTCATGGGTGAGTGCACAGAGATTAAGCGTAAAAAAGCATCATGACAAGCCATATCATATTTTGGATTCATTTGAAATGAAGTCCGTTGCGTTCCGCGTGAAGTGCGTTCAGGCGGATCTTAATTGCCGTTCTTGGCTTTTAATAGGGACTAAGGTAGTCTCCCTCTACTTATGGATCGCTCTTTAGACTTCGATTTTGATTTTGAAACGATTCGGGAAAAAGCCGCTGAAGGCGATTCTTCGACTGCGCCAGAGCGCGTCCATCCGACTTCGCTTCACTTCGATCCAAACGATCTTCCTCCCTTTGTCCAACGTTTGAATGATCCTCAGCGTGAGGCGGTTTTGAAGACGGAAGGGCCCTTGTTGGTATTGGCAGGAGCGGGTTCTGGCAAAACTAGAATGCTGACGAGTCGGATCGCTTACTTGATTTCGGTTCTAAAAGTGCGCCCATGGCAAATTCTTGCGGTGACATTTACCAATAAGGCTGCAGGTGAAATGCGTGAGCGTGTGTACACTTTGCTGGAAGAAATGGGCATGCCACGGCATGAGATGCAGGGACCACTCGACATTGGTACCTTCCACGCAATTTGCGCGCGAATTTTGCGTCGTGAGGCGGGTAGTCTGCCTTTCACAAAACCCTTTGTGATTTACGATGATACAGATCAGCTTTCGCTTTTGAAGGCCATCGTGAAGCAGATGAATATCGACGATAAAATTTACCCGCCTAAGAGTTTTCAATACGCGATTAACCGTATGAAGTGCGACGCGCTTGAGCCCACCGACCCAAACGCAAAAACAGGACGCGGAATTGATCGCAAGCTCACCGAAGTTTATGAGGCTTACCAGCGAGCGCTCGTGAATAACAATGCACTCGATTTTGGTGAGATGATCACAATGACTTATCGTTTGCTCCGCGATCACAAAGAAATTCGTGAAAAATATCAGCGTCGCTACCAATATATTCACGTTGATGAATATCAAGATACGAATCGCGCACAGTACTTATTACTTTCTCAACTCGCGAGCCCAGAGCACGGAAGTCATGGCAATATTTGCGTTGTCGGTGATGAAGATCAGTCTATTTATGGCTGGCGTGGTGCTGATATTAAGAACATTCTTGATTTTGAACGCGAATATCCAGGATCCCATGTGGTGAAACTAGAGCAGAATTATCGTTCTACTCAAACGATCGTCGAAGCAGCATCTGAGCTTATTGCAAACAATACCCAACGCAAAGGCAAAACACTTTTTAGTGAAGAAGCTGTGGGTGGACCCATTATCCGCATTCAATGCCCGGACGATCGCTTTGAAGCCGAAGTGGTGGTGAAGGAAATTAAAAGACTCACGGATGAAAATCCTGATCTTGCGCTCAATGATTTTGCAATTTTTTATCGCACGCATGCTCAGTCGCGTTTGACCGAAGAGTTTTTGAGACAGGCAAAACTTCCATACAAAGTAGTGGGCGGGCTTCGCTTCTTCGATCGAAAAGAAGTGAAAGATATGATGGCGTACCTGCGTCTGGTTTACAATACTTCCGATTCCATTAGCTTTAAAAGAATCATCAACGTTCCTGCTCGTGCGATAGGAAAAACTACTCTCGACAAATTAGACGGAGCTTGGGGGCAGCGAGGATCGCTTTGGGATTTCTTTACTCAAGAAACCGAAAATGGCCATATTTTCGCTGGGAAAACGCTTAAAAAACTACAAGATTTTAAGAAGCTGGTCGATCATTGGATTCAAGATCAGCCAACACTCTTAGTGACCGAACTCTATCATCGTATTTTGGATGACACCCGTTACGTTGAGGAATTGAAGCAAGAGGGAAGTGATGAGTCGATTGACCGGATCGAAAACTTGGAAGAATTTAATTCGGTGATCATGGAGTTTGAAGAACGTGAGTTGAATGGGCTGAGTGAAGAAGAAATCGTTCGTCGAAAACCGCTCTTGCTCGGTCGTTTTCTAGAACAAACGACCTTGGCGGAGGCTCCCGAAACTGATGGAGTCGCCACGAGCGTGCAGCTCATGACTTTTCACGCGTGCAAAGGTTTAGAGTTTCCGGTGGTGTTCATGATGGGTGTTGAAGAGGGCTTGTTCCCTTCGGTTCATGATGACGACGATGATGATAATTTAGAGATCGAGGAAGAGCGTCGCCTTTGCTATGTGGGAATGACGAGAGCCCGCGAACACCTCTACATGACCCACGCTACCTTTAGACGCGTGTGGGGAGATTTACTCTATCAATATCCAGCCCGTTTTTTTAAAGAGATCCCTGAAAAGTATTTTGAAATCCGCGATTTTGCACAAAAAGCAGGCCGCCTTTAGTGCGTTTAGCCTTTTACGGTAGCCATCAAAGTGTCGAGGATCACCGGATCGTAGGCGCCCTTTTCGTGACGAAGCTTGAGCAGGGCTTCCTGGTAGCTCAATGATTGAGTGGGGTCTTGAATCAAGCTCACTAAGTCATCGGCGATTCGAATGAGCCTCGCAGGGCGATAAATTTTTGTGCCCATTTGGCCTTTAAATCCGGTCCCATCCCAGTTTTCATGGTGAAGCTCAACGATGCGTTGAATGCCCGGAGTAATGCCAAGTTTTTCCTTTTTAATTCTTTCAAGACTTAAATCTAGGTGTCTCATGTAAACCAGTTTTTCTTGGTTCACGAGTTTCTTCATTCCTTTAATATGTGAATCAGCTAGGGAGTTCGTGATTTCTTTCAATCCAAGATCATGAATCAACCCAGCTGCCGCGAGATCCGATAAATCATCCATTGAAAAATCACCAGCAGTAATGGCCATCAGTACAGAAATCGAGCTTACTTGTTGATGGTGAGCGGTGAGCGGATCATGGGAATGGGAGGCGGCTCTTTTCAGAGCTTCGTCATATGCAGTGACGGAAGGTGTTTTTTTAAATTGGCTAATGAGGTCCTGAACCAGAGTCGAAATTCCTTGAATAGACTCCGCAAGGTTTGAATCCGAAGATACCGTGCTGAGTACGCTCGCCGCAGTAGCTTTCAGGGCGGGTGAAGAAACATTTCCGGCTTTAAGATCGGCGGTGATTGCTTTTGATCCGATCTCGTAAAGCTTAGGGAGTTCTGATTTAGGAAGTAGTAAATGGAGTGGATTCACTTTATTAAAAAATTCAACATCCTGGCGAGTGATCACGTCACCAACTTTGCGATAATGAACAATCGATTTATTATTGGGAAGATGGACGTGGACGTTCAACGGGAGAGTGAATCCTTCTTTTAATATCTCTTTGGGTAGAGGAATAAATGCACTCAGATCCATATTGCTATTTTTCCATTATTTATTCAGGGGGGCAATAGATAGTTCAACTTAAACTCAATTGCATTGGTAGACCGCTTTATAAGTCAGACGATTGATGGCCGGGAACGCTTCTCTGAACGAAAAGAGGAAAAGCGGCTGGGAAGAAGTGATGATCTTACAAGAATGGGCGTCGACTACTTTGATTAAGCCTTGCGTAATGGGGTCTTGAAACTGCCCGTCAATCAGTACTTTGATTTTTGGATGTAGAGTGAGTTCGCGTTCCAATTCATCACCCGTATGCACAATGATCACATGGTGATCTTGAAGGTGGTAATAGCCGCGACTGAACTGATCCAGATAATCCCGATTAGAAATCCACGTTTCGCCGGGTTCAGCGTAACGATTCGCCATATGAACGGGCCACAGTGTTTGTACTGATGCCCCATGGAGAGAGGATACGCAAAATGCAACGGTGTTGATGCCCGCAAAGAGTCCGAACGGCTTTTTCTTAAAGAGCCACTCATCCATCTCTTGAAAGCCAACCACCGCCATAAAAATAACGAGGTTCAAAACCGGAAACAAGAATCGATACTCTTTATTCGTAATTCCCATATGCAGAATAAAAAAGATCAGGACAAAAAACGACAATTCGTCACTTTTGATTCGTTTTGCATACAGTAAGGTTCCCAAAAAGAGAGGAATAGAGATGAAGGGGTTCAACTGCAAAATCCAAATAAAATATTGGTACCAAGGATAGGGGTTAAAGGTGGCGGCTACACCATCGACTAAATTCACTTTGAAGTAACGATACGCTGTGAATACCCAGTTGCCGTAGCCAATGCGATCGAGCACAACACCTAAAGCGACGGGGGCAAGGAATCCAGTCAAAAGTATCAAATGTGACTTCGTGATTTTACGATCACGAATCAAAAAATAGAGGCCTAAGCCAAAAATGCCTAGTGCGATTTGGTATCTTGCCAGGAATGCAAATCCAAAAAGGATGCCGGTCCAAAAGTATTTTTGATGCTTGAAATAATAAGCGAAGGCGAAAGTGATGAAAATACCGGCAAGATTTTCACTCGACGTACGAACATGGATATAAGGAAAAAACCAAATGAGGGAAACCACCAAAAACCATTTCGGGTTGAGTGTGAATCGCCTCTTCATTTCGATCCATAGAAGCCACATTCCCCAAATGTTCAAAGCTGAGTAAAGGGCGCGGAAGAAAAACGCGACGCTAAATGGATTGTATACACCCAGTGCTTGGGTGGCTTTCATTACTACTCCGTGAATCATCGGTTGAAACCAGGGTCTAATTTGCGCGCCGAACTCCCATGGAAGCGCCGAGGAGTCTTGAGTAAAGCCCGCCCAATAATTTGCAAACTCTAAAATTTGATAATGTTCATCAGGGTGATGAAAGCCGAAAGAAAAATAGGCGGCCAATAGATGAGTAAAGGCGAGAAGGTAAAGTCCTATTTTTTCGGCTTGGCTTAAGGTTCGCATGATTAAGGGTTAAGCGTAGCATGAATGCACCATTTTTCAAACTGACGGGCCCCTTGGTTTCCTGGCTCACAGGCGCCATCGGTGATGCGAACTGCTTCGTCCGCGTGGTCGTGAATGGGTTTTAAATAATCGTCAATTCTCGGGAAGTCACTTTCAGAAAGTAAAATCCGCTCTCGCGAAAAAAAAGTAACATGGGCGGCAGTCCAAAAGGGTGCTTGACCGAAGTGCTCATTGTGCTTCTCTAAGTCGTCGACGAAGGCACGGTAAATATTAGGTGGAGTGTGAGTGAAGTACTCGTTGATCAGTCTGGCGTGATCAACCATGCTCATCGATAACCATATTGCGATGAGTGCCATGAGGCTTCTTTTCCAAGCCATTTTCAATTCTTGTCTGAAAAAGTACGCGACATACCCGATGGGGAAAAATACAGACAAAAAGTTATACCGAATGAGCATGATGTTTTCACAGTTGCGAGTGAATTCGGTATAAATAAAGCAGCTAAGAAGGCCCACCAGCATCAAAAAACTAGGGAATCGTTCTGTAAGGAGAGTTTGTCGTGCGAGATCACGCTGCTTCCACCATCCGCCGAAACTACGCCATGAATAGACGAATACCCCGATGATCGCTAATGGAATCAGGATGGGATGGCCGGTGGTCAGAGTGCTCGCAATATTGAAATCACTCAGGCGATCTGATTTTAAGCCAAAAAGAGTCGGTATGTTTTCGCTGAGTGTCCAGTTAAGCGAGTGCAAAAAGCTGATGGGATCTTTAATCACAAATGCGGGGACCGAGGGACCTTTGTAATTTGGTCCATGCATCCCAGTCATTTTGATCATTGCGATGAGTGCGAGCGCAATTCCTCCTGTTTTCGACCATTTTTTGAAGTTTGCTTTCGTGAAAAGTATGCGATCCCCATACTCAATGATGAAGAGTGCAAGTACCGCATCTAAAACAAAGGGGCGAATCGGAATCACAAACCCTAGTAGGAGACCTAATAAAACCGGCCTGGTCCAAAGCACCCAAACTAAAAGCACCGCAAGAAAACTTGTTGGGATACCGACGGCTGCGTGAATAGCGCGGCTGGCGGCAATCGGAGTGGGAAGCAAGAAAAAACACACACAGAAGAAAAGGGGCAACCATGTAAGTTTCGTTTCCTTTTTAAGAAGATAAATCAGAAGAAAGGCAGTGGTGAGATTCAATATAAAAAGTGGAAGTTTAAGCGTGGCGACTGAAGCTCCAAAGAGAAACATGAATGGAGCTGCAATCCAGGTTTCAAAGCCTAGTACGTACTTAGCGCCATAGGTGAAGATAGGAAAGTGTTTAAGTTCTGACAAGTCTTTCGCCATCAAGCCCGAAATGGCTTGATCTGAATCAAAATGAGCTTGTTCAAAAAAAATGAAAATAAAACTACCCACAAAAAGGAGGGCAGCCGAAAAAACATAAAAGAATACGTCCTGAATTGGTAACTTTTTGCTCACTCTTGGCATTTCTCTAGGGCGTTGTTGGTTCAGGGGTGGCGGCAGAAGGAAGGTGCACAACATTGCCGTCGAGCGGTCCCGAAACTGCTACAATTGCCTGAGTAATGAGGTTGAGGTCGGTCACCTCTGCTGGATCTTGGTTTGTATCTGTCATGGATCCAAAATCATTGGTCCAATAGTACGGGCACTGTTCATTTCCGGTTCCTGAGCGCGTGATTCCAAAATGATGAAAATGAGGGTTGATCATATTTGCAAGATGTCCGGGCGAAAATGCAAATTGCCTGAAAGTACTCATGGCATCACTATAGCCGCAAGCAATGTTTTCTCCAGCGATGGTGTAATTTACGTAACCCTCTAAGTTCATCCGCTGAAAGGGCGCTTCAAGGGGATTGGGGCCGAAATGGGTGAGTGTATCTTGAGCGGCCATCCAATCACTGTGTTTTTTAGCAGCGTTCTGTAAATAGGTGTGAATTTGGAGGGTGGGTAGATGAAGGTTCGCTCTGAATTGATTGATCGTTTCGTAGAATTGATATTCTTCGGCGCTCAGTTGAACGGTCGCGGTTTGAGCGTGTGCGTGCAATGCAAACACCATGGGGATGATTGCAAACAATATGTACATAAATGCCAAGAATGGCATTTTTAGTCTTTCCTTCATTTTTGAGTCCCTCTCACTAATTGCGGGCACCGTACATAAGATGACGCGTCCTGTAAATATAAATATTGACACATCGCATTCTTGGGCGTACGCATCGAACATGATGAAAACAATCAGTTTTTTAATGGGAGCCCTTATTGGACTTACGATCGTGTTGAGTGGATGCGGTAAAATCACCGATAACGTTGTGAGTCCGAATCAGCCAGCGAGGCGCACTTCTTTTCCTAGGGTTGCGCTGACAACGGACAAACTCATCGGAACCTGGAATTCTGAATGTTATCTGATTGGCAAGGGAACGGGGATGGATCGTTGGACCATTTATGGTTCCAATATTACTTCAAAGCGAGTGTTCTATTCTGATTTTGAATGCAAGAGCCCCTATTCATCAAAAACTTTCCAATCGACTTATGTTTCCACGGGCGATTTTATGACTGAGACTTATTATAAAGTGACAGTAAGAGCTTATTCGCAAAACGCAGCAAGCGATTTTAGTACTCAAAAAAAATGTAATCAGTCGAATTGGGTCTTTGACACCGATTATGCATTTCTGGATCCAGCCATTTGTAAATACCCAGCTCAGAATACCGCTAGCTTAGCGCTCTATGGAACGACCGACCTATTCTTAAAGCAGTGTGATAACCCAGCGGTGCCCGCGACTTGTGTTGAGCGAAAGCTAACGAAACAATAAGCGCTTCCAAATCGGTTACCGTTCTACTTCAAAACCAGCAGCAGCCCAATCTGGAAATCCGCCGTCATCCACTACGACCAAGTTCTTCAGGCCCGTCGTCATCAAAAGCTGATACGCCGCCGACGATCGGCCGCCCGATTTGCAATATAAATAAACCGTGGAGTAGTTCACGAAGTCTTTTGCGTGATTAATAATAACATCTACCGGGATGTGCAAACTTCCTGGCACGCGCCCTTCAGAAAACTCTTTGTGAGTCCTGACGTCAACAATGACTGCAGACGACTGAAGTGAGGTGTAAATGGGATGGAGTTCTTCC
This sequence comes from Oligoflexia bacterium, assembly GCA_903845155.1. GTDB lineage: Bacteria > Bdellovibrionota > UBA1018 > UBA1018 > CAIMNF01 > CAIMNF01. The sequence continues at coordinate 10,963 of CAIMWN010000256.1, read as the reverse complement.
ATGGCGATGTGTGTTTTCATTTCGCTCCAGCCAGTTCTTGGTTACGTTTTTGTCTTTCGAGAATCATCGATAGGGCTTGATAAGAGTTCACGATACCACCTGTAGCGGAAAGCGACGCAAAATCCACCATCTGGCTTGAAGCTGAACCTGGTTCTGCTACTTGAAGACCCGGATAAGTGACCGATGATTTCAGCAATAGGCTTCGAAGTGCTGAAGGCTGAAGTCTCGGCTCAAAACTCAATATCAGTGCTGCAACTCCAGCGACTTCAGGCGAAGCCATGCTGGTTCCGTCATACGATGCATATTTATTTCCGGGGATGGTAGAAACAATGTTCACGCCAGGCGCAAATAAATCGACTGAAGTCTTTCCAAAGTTAGAAAAATCAGCGGGGAGAGTAGCATCTTTATTTTTTGAAGAGGCACCCACTTCAATCCAGTTTTTTGCTTCGATCGACCCCTGTACGGTTACCATTTTGCGATTCGGGAAATTATTATTCGCAGATTCAGTGTTTTTCCCGTCGTTTCCTGCTGCGTGGATGAGAATCACGCCATGTTTTTCTGCGAAACGTACGGCTGCATCGACGTATGATTTCTGTGGAGAATAGTCTTTTCCAAAACTCATGTTGATTACTCGTGCTCCGTGAATGACGGCATAGCGAATTGCATTTGCAACGTCTTTGTCGCGTTCATCCCCATTCGGGACTGCACGAATCACCATGATTTTTACATTGCTTGCTTGGCCTAGGATTCCAATATTGTTCAGGCGATTGGCAGCGATGATCCCCGATACATGTGTGCCATGGGACGGGTCTGGGCCAATCACGTCGTTATTGCCATAACCGACTTCATCCAGTTGATTTGGGTTGTCTCCGACAATTGAAGAAGAATCAAATTTGATATTGTATTGAAACTCAAGGCCTGCTGTAAATTCTTTAATTGCTGCTGCAACATAGGCAGAATCATGATTTCTGGAGAAAACAATATGGGCAAGTGATGCGGCCTTAATGATTTCGGGATCCGAACTTTGGATGGCGTCAACCGCGGCGACTGTTTCCGCATTAAGGCCATTTGCTTTGAGGAGTTTGATCGCAGCATCGAAGGCTTGATATTTTTTCAATAGCGCTTCAGTGTTGCCTTTCTTTGCAAGATAATCACTTTCAACTTTGGTAAAGAGTGTTGCCTCTTCAGTAGAGAGTATTCCTTGTTCTTTTTTCTTGAGTAATTTTGCGTAAACACGAGTCACTTCGAGTGTGGTGGCATCCACGTTTTGTCCATTCTTATTTCCTAAGAAATTCCAGCCATGAATATCATCTTTATATCCACAATGAAGGTGTTTGGGATGGGTCCAAATATGGCCCTTTAAGTCTTCGTGCGTAATGTCTACGCCACTGTCAATCACCGCTACGATAATCTCATTTCTTTTTCCTGTAGGCACCGAAAATTCTTGGTAGATTTTTTCGGTAGAGGTGCCTTCGACATTGTCCTTTTTAGAATCGAGAGTGGCCCAAAGATTGGCTTCATTTTTCTGTGCCGGGCGTCCAAAAAGTTGTTCGCCCTTGCTATTTTTTAAATCAAATAAACGGTCGAGCTCACGCGAGGAGTAATTGGAAGATTCAGTCGCAAATTTATTTAAGAGCTCAGATTGTTCGACGGATAAGGGTGACTTGGCAAAGGCGCCCTGGGAGATCAAAGAGAACATGAAAAGCGAAAGAGGAAAGAGGTAGAGGGATTTCTTCGACATGGGGAGGCTCCGTTTTGGTTCTGGGAACATTCGGCTTGGAGCGAAGCTTAAATGAAAGGGGTTTATTTGTCAACTAATTTTGTGTAATAATTGGTTCTAATCGAATTTAAAGGGTTTTCGAGGTCGGGTAATGATCAGTTCGCCTGCGGTGATGCCGATTCTCAGGAAGGTGAAGGGAGGTAAAACACTATAATACCGCAGCGCGCGTAGGCCCCGCATTATCGAATATATTCTTTTCTAAACCACATGCTTATGCCTATTCTAATACCCTATGATCGAAGTGAACGAAGCCCTCATTAAAAAAGTTGCAGAGCTCTCGCGTCTTGAGTTGAACGATTCCGAAATCCAGGAATATGTGAAATCAATCGGGGATATTTTAAAGCACGTCGATCAACTGGCTACCGTAGATGTGACGGGAGTAGAACCAATGTATTACGGTGTCGATGGTCCTCTCAAACTTCGTGAAGACGAAGTTCACGCATTTCCGACTGACGAAAATGGCAAACCGAAAGTACTCCAATCTGCACCCGAAGTTTTATATGACGGTTTTAAAGTTCCACAAATCATCTAGTGAAAGTGACATGAATCCATTTAAAACTATTCAAGATATTCACGATGCCTTCGACGCAGGAAAAACAAATCCTGTCGAACTCACTCATTTTTATTTTTCTCAAATCGATAAAAGTAATCACAATGCATTTATTACCCTTTGTAAAGAACGGGCGCTGAAACAAGCCGAAGTTTTAGCCGCCGACTTAAAAGGAAAACATCAGGGCCTTACGCCAAGAACTGCTCAACCGCTCTATGGAATTCCTCTTGGAATCAAAGACGTGCTCACGATGGATGGCGTTCGCACCACTTGCGGATCAAAAATACTCGATAACTATATTCCTCCCTATACTGCAACCGCAGTGCAGAAGTTAGAAAACGCGGGAGCGATTTCGGTTGGAAAATTAAATATGGACGAATTCGCGATGGGGAGCTCAAACGAAAACTCCGCCTACGGAAATGTCCTTCATCCAACCCATCCCGACCGTGTTCCTGGTGGATCAAGTGGAGGGTCTGGAGCAGCGGTTGCTGCGAAGCTTTGCGTAGCTGCGCTCGGAACCGATACCGGTGGTTCGATTCGTTTACCTGCATCTTTTTGTGGAATTGTGGGAATGAAACCAACGTACGGAAGAATCTCACGCTATGGCCAAATTGCTTTTGCCTCTTCTTTAGATCAAATCGGACCCATGACGAACTCGGTTGAAGATGCAGCACTCCTCTGTCAAGTAATGTCAGGGAGCGATATTTATGATTCTACTTCTTCGAGCGAGCCCGTGCAAGATTGGGTGAAGGTAGTTCGTGATACGAAAGCAAGTGTCAGCACTGCGCCCGCTCTCTCTGCAAAGGGTCTCCGAGTGGGAGTTCCCCAAGAATATTTCATTGATGGTATTGACGCTGAAGTGAAAAACGCAATTGAAGCGATGATTCAAAAATTAAAACAAAATGGTGCGGAAATTATTCCGGTCTCCCTTCCTCACACCGAAAATGCAGTAGCCACTTACTATGTCGTTGCGGTGAGTGAGGCATCCTCGAATCTTTCACGCTATGACGGAGTTCGTTTTGGTGTAAGACCAAAAGCAGCAATGGAGGCGGGCAGTCTCACTGAATTTTATAAGAAGGTCCGATCTAATTTTGGTGCAGAAGTGAAACGAAGAATTATTCTAGGAACTTTTGCACTTTCTAGTGGTTATGCCGAAGCTTATTATCATCGTGCCAGTCAGGTGCGAAGACTGATGCGAAATGATTTTGAAAATGCGTTCAAGCAGGTCGACGTGATGGTGTCTCCGGTTAGCCCTACTACCGCATTTAAACTAGGCGAAAAGGCCAAGAATCCACTTCAGATGTATTTAACCGATATTTTCACGATTCCAGCGTCTATGGCAGGTTTACCTGCGATGAGTGTACCGATCGCAAAAGATCGCCTGGGTCTTTCCATTGGGATGCACCTGATTGCACCGCGATTTAATGAAAGCATCCTTTTTAAAGCGGGAGCGTTGGTGGAAAGCTTTGGAGGTGATCAATCATGAGTCTCACTCACTTAGGTATTCCAGTAGACATTAACACTGAGTTTGAAACTGTGATCGGTCTAGAAGTGCATGTGCAGCTTGCCACAGAGTCAAAACAGTTTTCAGTCGCAAAATCCCGATTGAACGCCACTGAATCGGTTGCGGAGGAATCCGTGAATGCAAATACGACTCCCGTTTGCGCTGGTCATCCGGGAACCTTACCCGCTTTGAACAAGAAAAGTGTGGAATATGCGATCAAGGCAGGCCTCGCCACGAATTGCAAAATTAATTTAAAAAGTGTGTTCTCCCGGAAACACTATTTTTATCCCGATCTTCCCAAAGGGTATCAGATCTCCCAATATGACTTACCCGTCTGTCAACATGGGCATCTCGATGTAGAGCTCAGTGGTGATCAAGTAAAACGCATTGGGATCACTCGTATTCATATGGAAGAAGACGCAGGTAAAAACGTCCATCTCGCAGGGTTTTCCTTGGTGAATTTAAATCGTGCAGGTGTGCCGTTGGTGGAAGTAGTGAGTGAACCTGATATGAGAAGCGCTGAAGAGGCGGGTTCTTATCTACGTAAACTCTATGCCATTGTGACTTGTCTTGGCGTATGTGATGGAAACCTTCAAGAAGGAAATTTTCGCTGTGATGCCAATGTTTCCATTCGGCCTAAGGGTAGTACTCAATTGGGAACACGCGCTGAAATCAAAAACGTAAATTCATTTCGCTTTGTTGAAAAGGCGATTGAATACGAAGCTGAACGTCAACGACAAGTGATTCTTTCTGGTGGTAAAGTAATTCAAGAAACGCGCCTCTATGACTCTCAAAAGAATCAGACTTTTTCAATGCGTTCCAAAGAAGAAGCCGAAGATTATCGTTACTTTCCTGACCCAGACCTTCCTCCGCTCATGATTGAGCAAAAAACAATTGATGCGTTAAAAGCAAGTTTGCCAGAACTCCCCGACCAAAAGCGCGATCGTTTTATCAAGGATTTTGGCTTGAATAAATATGATGCGACGATGATCACCGCCGGAGCAGCACTGGCTCGATTTTTCGAAGACGCAGTAGCCCTTTCAGGAAATGAGAACGCTAAAACAATAGCTAATCTCGTCATCGGTGAGCCCACTCGATTAATGAATGAAGCAGGGCTAGATATTGGATCGTCTAAATTCAAGTCAGCTCAGTTTTCTGACTTAGGAAAAATGATTGCAAGCAAAACCATTTCATCAACGGCGGCAAAACAAATCATTGCCATTCTTTTTAATGAAGGTGGGGATGTGGGAGCAATTGTCGATCGTGAAGGCTTAAAGCAAGTCAATGATCTTTCTGCGCTCGAACCGCTCATTGATCAAATCATTGCGAGCAATCCGAAGCAAGTAGAAGAGTTTAGATCTGGTAAAGAGAAAATTTTAGGGTTTTTTGTAGGACAAGCAATGAAGGCAACGGGGGGGAAAGCAAATCCCGGGATGTTGCAGGATTTAGTGATTAAAAAATTAAAGGGTAATTAACAACGGGCTGAGTAATTTCAGCCGCGCAAGGAGGAGCGTAGAAATGAAAAAACTATTAAAAATATTAGCAGTGGTAGTGGGTTTGTTCTTGGCAGCAATCGTGATTATTCCTCTGGTGATTGATGTAGATAAATATCGCCCCGATATTGAAAAGGCGGCTAACGCGCAATTAAACGGCACCCTTGAGCTTGGGAAGTTGAATCTATCTCTTTGGGGCAAAGTGAATATTGTGGTGAGTGGATTGAGCATAAAAGATGCTCAGAAGAAAACGATCCTTTCTGCAAAAGATGCTTCATTTAATATGCCGTATCTGTCGGTTTTGTCGGGATCGCCGCTCATCACTCTCACGATGAAAGAGCCAGAAATTAATGTCATTAAAGGTAAAGATGGAAAGTTGAACTTAATGTCTCTCGCAAAAGTGGGAAACGTAGCGCAAGCGAGCGCCTCGACTCCTACCCAAGCCAATACTGGCGCTGAGCCTTCAAAACAAAAAGTGGAGCTTCCGGCGATCGCCATGAATGCCCATTTTGGTCTCTTTGTTGAGAATGCAAAAGTAGTCTACATGGATGAAATCATGGCGCTCAGTAACACGATTGACCAGCTGAACCTGAGAGTAAAAGATTTCTCATTATCACGCAAAACTGAACTAGAGCTTTGGGCTGATCTTAAAACTCAAATGGGAACAGATCTTCACTTAGAAGGACCACTTAAGTTAATTGCGGAGTTAAAGCCAGAAATAAGCGGCGGTGAACTGAAGAGTGCTAGCCTCGTTGCAACTTTTACCGCAGATGACCTGTCGATTGAAAAAGGTGAGCTTTTTCACAAGAAAAAAGGCATCCCCATGAATTTTGCATTTGACGGTGCGCTCAGCCAGGATTCACTCAAGCTTACGAATGCTGCAGTTAAATTTCACAATGCTGAAATAGTGGTGAAGGGCGAATACCATAAAGAAAATGGCGCAAATATTAATTTTGAAGCAAAACCCATTGAGCTAAAATCCTGGAGCGAGCTCGTGCCCATGCTCAAAGCCTATGAGCTCGAAGGTGCTTTGGGTCTTGTCGGTGATGTAAAAGGAAAACCTGAAGCGCTCACTTACAATGCAAAATTGACCATTAAGAATTTAGCAATGAAAGGTCCAAACTTAAAAGCTAAACCCGTAATCAATGGTGAAGTGCAAGTGGCTACCGATAAAATAGAAAAATTCTTAATCGACTTAAAGGGTCCTGGAAATGAATTGATCCTGGATGGTAAGCTTTATTCTTTCACAAAACCTCAGTTGAGTTTCAGTGTTCGTTCACCCAAAGGAATGGATCTAGATCAATGGATTGAGTTCCCGAAACCTGAAGCGACATCAGCAGCAAGTGCTCCTGCTGCAGGTAAAAACGATGGAAAAGCAAGCGAAGCTGCTCCTGTTGCAGATTACGACGCCATGCTGGAACCCCTTCGCAAAAATCAAATGATCAAGGATTTTGTAATGGATGGATCTGTCGATATTGCATTCCTGAAAGCGAAAGGCATGCGAATTGATAATATTGGCGTAAAAATTCAAATGAAGAATTTAGTCGCGGCCCTGACCAATCTCCATATGAAAATGTTTGATGGCGCTATTTCTGGTGGATTCACGACGGATCTGAAGCCGGCAGCGCCTCAATACAATATGTCACTGGTCGTGAGTGGCTTGGATATGCAAAAGGCGTTGGAATCACAGTTCCAGTCTTTCAAAAATACGATGACAGGAAAACTCAGCACCTCGATGCAAGGCGGTGGTTCAAGTTTTAATGTCGACCAGATTAAACGAAAACTTCAGCTGAAGGGTGACTTCAAAATTGTCAATGCTGAGTTTAAGACGATTGATGTAGCTAAGATGGCCAGTGATGGTATCTCAGGCGCAGTTTCTAAAATGGGCGATAAAATTCCCATGCTCAAAGGAAAGAACGTGAATGCTCCTCAAAAAGGCGGTTCAAAATATGAGCTCGTCAGCAGTAGTTTCACCATCAATAACGGAATTCTTGATGCGCCTAACTTTGTAGCAAAGGCTGCACCAAAAAGTGGAATTGATTTAAGGGGTTCAACAAAAATGGGCCTCATCGATGAATCTCTCGATGCAAAGTGGGAGCTAGTGGATACTCAAAAAGTAACCGGCGCCGATCAGGTTTCAGTAAATATCAGCGGGAAAAATATCAATAACATTCTCGCAAAAAGTGAAAAGGATCCAGTGGTCATACCTATCACGGTCGGTTGCAAATGGAGTGCCCCATGCCCCAACTATAGCCAAGTCGCTGAGTATCTCGCAGGGGTAGCCACGAAACGCCTCAGCGGTGCCGCAGGCGATGTTGCAAAAGCTGCTGCGCAGGATGCAGTCAAGAAAGCGGTAGGCGATCAGGTTGGTAATAGTCTAAAGAAACTATTCGGACGCTAGGAGTAATTTTGAAAACTGCATCCATTGATCTAGGCACGAATACTTGTTTGCTTTTAGTGAAGGAAACCCTCGCCTCAGGTGAGGAACGGATTCTTCACGATGAATCGACGGTGGTCAGGCTTGGCCAAGGTGTTGATCAAAGTGGTGAACTGAATGTGGATGCAATGAAGCGTGCGCTAGAGTGTATTTCAAAGTATTCCCAAATTGCCTCTACACTTGGTGTGGAGCCAAGTCGGATACTCGCAGTGGGGACTGCTCAAGCGCGAGACGCTAAAAATGCCGCTCAATTTTTCAACCAGGTCCAAACTGAAACAGGCGTGCAATTTAAAGTACTCACGGGTGACGAAGAAGCGAGGGCTACGTTCCTTGGCGCTGCCTTGCCCGAGATGGATATTCGTCGAATGGTGGTGATGGATATTGGCGGGGGGAGTACTGAACTCGTTGCGATGCCTCAATCACAAATGCTGGGCCAATCTTTGAATATCGGTGCGGTTCGAATGACCGAGCGGTTTTTAAAATCAGACCCAGTGACCGATGATGAGTTTTGGAATTGCGAGGCGGCGATTGATCAGGCACTTTCAAGTATGATTCCGTGGCGCCAAGGTCTTGAGAAAGAGATGGGCAAGGGCCTGGAATTAGTGGCCGTTGCCGGAACTGCGGTTACTTTAGCAATGCTTCAACTTGCAGCCAAAGATTACGATCGAAATTTGTTAGATGGATTCAAAATTTCAAGAGGCGATGCCCATCGTCTTGTCGAAGAATTGAAATGGCGCTCGGTTCAGGAAAGAAAGCTCATGACTGGAATGGAAGTGAAGCGAGCGGATGTGATTCTAGCGGGCGCCATGATTTTTTGGCGGGTAATGGAAGTGCTGAACTTTTCGCACGCGACAGTTTCTACGCGGGGACTCCGTTACGGTGTCCTGTTCGGCGCTTAAGTCGAATTTTTAGAAATTAGCAGTTAAAGCAAGATTTAAGAAAAACCCCAAAACAGCAAATACGATAATCATTGGCATGTAAGCTCCTTAGGTATTGATCGGTTTTATTGAAGATAGCTAAAGAGGGAAAATTTTACCGATCTGTGGGGGGTATAACCTTAATTTTTATTGAAAAGTGCCCAAAACGCATACACGCACCGCAGCAGCAGCCCTGTCTAGTTTCACATTGCCGATTACCCGGAATCGATCTAGAAATAACGAATGAAAAGTTTAGCCTTCATCATTTTTTGCCTCTTTATTCAACAAAATGCCTTAGCCGACCCAAAGTGGATTCTCTATCAAAAAATGCAAAATAGCCTTGAAGACGTAGAGGAATCACTACCGGCAAATGGCAGCGCCACGAGTACATTACTTTTTAATCAAGCAGTTGACCATTTCAACCCCAGTGATAAAAGAACTTTTAAGCAACGCTACTTTGTTGATGCTTCCTATGCCCAAAACAAAAACTCTCCCGTCATTTATGTGATGTGTGGTGAAGGCACCTGCAGTGGTGCCGCTAGTTTTGCATTGGTCAATTCATTTGCAAAATCGATGAAAGCGTATCGTGTGGCTCTTGAGCATCGTTATTACGGCGAAAGCCAGCCCTTCTCTACTCTTGCTTCGCCAAATCTCAAATACCTTTCTACTGATCAAGCCATCGAAGATCTCGCCACTTTTCAAAAATTCTTGCAAGGCACAGAAGGCCTCACCGGGAAATGGATTTCGGTCGGAGGTTCTTACTCTGGTGCCTTATCTGCTTTCTATCGTCTTAAACATCCAGAACTGGTGAATGGAGCCTTAGCTTCATCTGCGCCGGTTCTCGCAAAAGCGAACTTTGAAGAGTATGACCATCATGTTGCCAAAGTGGCAGGTCCTCAATGTTTAGAAGCAATCCAAGAAACGGTACTTGATGTAGAGGCAAAACTAAAAAATTCGGCGTCTGCAACCCAAGTGAAAGCACTCTTTAATGCGAGCACCATTCGTGACCATGTCGATTTTCTGTATGTTTTAGCCGATATGGCTGCGATCGCAATTCAGTATGGGTTTCAAAGTCAGTTTTGCAGTGCGATTGTGGCCGGTATGCAAGCAGGCAAGGTGACTGAAGCATATGCAAAAGTAGGGACTCAACTTTTGACAAAATTCGGAATCACCGCGCTTCAAGATTCCTTTCAAGGAGCTGAAAGTTTAGACCCAAAAGATTATTTGAGTTTTGCAGGAATGCGCTCTTGGATGTATCAATCGTGCACCGAGTTCGGCTATTATCAAACCGCATATCATATTCCACTCGAGTCATCACGGTCGTCCCAAGTGACGCTTCAATTTCATCATGACGTGTGCAAACGTCTGTTCGGAATCGCTCAGCCGGTGAACGAAAACACCAGCAATCAAAAGTATTACCTGCCACTTTTTTCCCGTGGAGTAAAAAATATCTACTTCACTAATGGTTCTAATGATCCATGGTCTAATCTGTCCATTCAATCCAACACCCCTGGTTCTACCGAGAACCCAGGCTTGAAGTTATTTACCATTTCAGGTTCAGCACATTGTGATGATTTGGGAACCAGGGTATCTACCGCACTCAGTACTGCGCGCTCACAGTTTGAAACACTAGCCAGACAGTGGCTCTATGAGTGAGTTAATTTGTGTTTCATGTCAGAAGTCGAAAGCAAAATTAACCTGCGCACTATGTGAAGAGCCGGTCTGCAAAAACTGCGTACAAACCCTTCCTCTCGATTCTTTTTCTTTTTTAGAGAAAAAATCAGAAGTGCTTTCTCACTCCACTTATTGCGGCGCTTGTTATGACCAAAATGTTGCCCCAGAAATGGACGCGTATGAAGAATTAATGGAGCAAGCAAGGGAAGTGGAAATATTTTTCAAGTCAACTCAACTGCGAAGTATCCCTCTCATCACTCGATCGAAACTCACCCATAAGGTGGTCGATTGCCCCGACCGTGACGAAGCAGTGCTGAGGCTTGCCTTCTTTGCGGCCCAGAACGGTTTTAATGCGATGATCGAAGTGGATGTGGTCTCCGAGAAAATTAAGAATAAGAGCCGTTCTTATCAGCAGCTAAAGTGGGATGCCGTGGGTGTTGCTGCCCAAGTAGATAAGGAAAAGTTGGCGCGCATGGACCTTTTAGGAAATAAGGGTTAGGTCAAGAGTGGCGTTTTATTTATCGAATAATTCTTTTTAAGCTCATTGCTAAGGCCGGATCACGCTGCGCAATTCGTTTCAGGAGTGATTCCCGAAAAGCAGGGTCTGC
>CAIMWN010000255.1 GCA_903845155.1 Oligoflexia bacterium | reverse complement strand
GCTCGGGAAGTTCGGTCATTTTTGAAATTTCGATAAACGTAAAAAGTGGGGGGGCGGTTTTCATGATAGTCCTCTCCGTTACTGTTTCCCGGCGCGTGGATCAAAAGGGTGTCGTTTTTTCCATAATTCTACCGCGTTTTTAAATTCTTCATCGAGTACATCCGTTTTTTGATTTGGATTTACAATTTTCAGTTTTACTAATTGGTCGCCCTTCCCTTTGACTCCCTTGCCGCCCACGCGTAGTTTTTGCCCAGAACTGACGAGGGGGGGAATATTGAGTAAAATGGAACCATCAACCGTAGGAACTTTAATTTCTCCTCCCAAGAGTGCTTCTGGCACTGAAATCGGAATTTCTATTTCAATATCATTTCCCTGACGAGTAAAGAGAGGGGATGGGGCGACCTCAATTTCAACATAGATATTCCCAGGGGCCGCACTGTTGGTAGAATCGGTTTGATTTGCTTGCCCTGCAAACCTGAGTTTTTTCCCCGTTTCAATGCCGGCAGGAATTTTAACTCGGAGTCGCTTGCCATTGGGAAGGGTGATTTCTTTCTCCGACCCTAAAATTGAATCATTAAAGCTCACCGACATTTTATAGAGTTCGTCCGTGTTTTGTTGGCGCGACTCACCTCTATTACCAAAAATAGATGAGAATAAATCGTCATCCATTCCATGGAATGCCTGACTGTATCGACCTCGCGCGCCTGCTGGCCCACTTTGAGTTTCATAGTAGAAGGGTTGATCTTCGGGCCTTCCGTGTTTTGGGCTATCTTGCTGATCATTGATTTCCCCACGGTCGTACTTAGCCTTCATTTCGGGGGTACCAATCAATTCATAAGCTGCATTGATTTCTTTGAATTTAGTTTCGGCGGTCTTGTTGCCGGGATTTAAATCCGGATGGAGTTTCTTCGCTAGATTGCGATAGGCGTTCTTAATTTCGTCTTGGCTCGCTTGGGGCTTTACGCCCAAAATATCGTAGGGATTAGCGTTCATTTCTCTCTTTTATTTCTTTTAGCTTGTTGTATTTTTCCAACATCTTTTCACCTTTTTTTGCAAGTCGGTGGGCGGCGGTGGCATTTTTGGGGACCGGTTCACCCCACTTAAGGGCAGAGAGCGCAAGTTCGGTGGATTGTCCGCCCTGCATCAGAAGTCGTCCCTGAAGATTTTTGAATTGTTTTACTAAGAAGCTTCCTTTTCGAAAGAGCTCCTGATCGGATTTTGGTTTTGCCCTTACAGCTGGCTGGTTATCTTTAACGGCTTTCGCAATGATTCTTTGTTGGGTTTTAGACATCACAATTCCTCCATTTAGGGAGGTGCATATATTGAGCCAAAGTGATTCAGCTTCTCCATGAATAGAGTGGCATTGGGAGGAACAGAAGTGATGGGTAAGTTGAATATGGCTCAGGAATGGGCCAAAATAACTCAAGTGCGAATAAAACGGTGACCGCCAGTACATTCGTCTGCGCGATGAAACCCTAGATCTCAAGTTACAAAAATAAGCTCTGAGTAATTTAGGAGCGCATGCGCCCGAAGTTTTAAAATGGTGGGTCCGGGCGGACTCGAACCGCCGACCCGATGATTAAGAGTCATCTGCTCTACCAACTGAGCTACGAACCCATTTTAAATTTTAAAAACCAAATCCTACTTCAGTACCACTTGATCAGCCCAAGCTGACTCTCGTTTGCGTAAGTACTCTGCAAATTTTGTTGCGAAATCAGGCACGACCGAATCTTTTACTGAAGGAAGCTTTAAGAGCGTGTCCGCCCATAGTTTCGTTTTTGGCAACTGATTCCAAGTACTGTCTTCTTTCATTACTTTAAACAGATTCATGCGCATAAAGAAAGGGGCAAAAGCGGCATCCACTAAAGAAAATTGATTTCCGCTAAAGTAGGGCCCTTGGGAGAGCGCTCCTTCCACTTTAGATAATATCTCAAAAATTTCCACTTTGGCTTCGGCAATCTCGGCCAAATCGCTTGAGGCCATCATCGGGTACGATAACATAAATAATTCACCACTGACTGCAACCCATGCCCGTTGTTTGGCTTTGGCTAAAGGATCAGAGGGGAGAAGCATGGGCGGCGTGACTTCATCAAGGTATTCATTGATGACTGCTGACTCAAATAAAATCACTGGTTCTGCATTTCTGTCGTTGCGCACAATAAGCAGGGGTACTTTTCCCAATGGAGAAATTTTATTGAACCAATCAGGCGGTGAGTCTAGGTCAATCAATGTGAGATTAAAGTCTATTTTTTTTTGCAAAAGCGTAATAACGGAACGTTGCACATAGGGGCAAAGTTCGAAACTCACTAACTCAAAACGTTTTAAATTACTGGTCATGATATTTTCCTCTTTTAATCTGGGTTTATTGCCTTTGCGTTCAACTAGTGCAAAGCAAGAACCATGCTGACGATCTTAATCCATTCAATCTTATCATCTACATAAAAACTAGCTTAAAATGGTACAGCCCTTGCTCTCTTTATATGTGGATGTTGTAGTACGGGGAAAATTGGAACACGGAGGGATTTTTTATGGCAGAAATTTCAAAATATACACCGGGCACTTTTTGTTGGACCGATTTGGGTACGCCCAATGTGAGTAAAGCAAAGGAATTTTATTCCGGACTTTTTGAGTGGAAAGTGCAGGACGTTCCCATGGGGACGAATGGTGATCAGTATTCACTGATGCAAGTGCAAGGCAAGAATGTGTGCGCATTGTATTCGATGAGTGCCGATCAAATACACACCAAAGCGACCCCGCGTTGGCTCGCCTATATTTCAGTGAGTGATGTAGATGAAACAATTAAAAAAGTAAAAGGCACGGGGGGGGCAGTAGTGCGGGATGGGGTGGATGTAAAAGACTCGGGTCGCATGGCGGTCCTCAAGGATCCAACTGGTGGGGTATTTGCAATTTGGCATGCAAATAAATACATTGGTGCCGAACTCAATGATGCAGCAGGAACGGTTTGTTGGCGAGAACTCATGACTTCCAATATCGATTATGCCGGAAAATTCTATGCGAGCGTGTTTGATTGGCAAGCAAAAGCCAGTGATGTGGGGGATATGAAATATTTAATGTTCTCGAAAGGCGACGAAGGCGTTGCGGGAATGATTTCATTGCCAGACCAAGTGAAGCAAAGTGCTTGGCTTACGTATTGGACAGTGGATGATTGTGAAAAAACAGTTGGAACGGCCAAAAAACTGGGTGGACAAATTCTGAAATCAACAACTGTGATTCCGGAAATGGGGCGCTTTGCGGTTCTTGCTGACCGAGATGGTGCTTCGTTCGGGGTCATGCAATTTGATTAAATGCTTTTGCGTTGAGCTTGACGCGCATGCTCCTAGACATTCGCTGACTTGACATTCAGTGTTCACTGTCAAAAGATAGCGGGTACACAAGGAGCAAAATATGAAAATCAATTTCAACAGGATCGCTGTTCTCGCTTTAATTTTAGCAGGAAGTATTTCGTCAGTATCGCACGCAGAAGTAACTATCTTAGACCAAAATGACTGGAAAGTAGGCTTAGGCGGATTTATCGAATTCGACTCTTTCTATGATAATACTCGTAGTTTAGTAGAAACCGTGGGCACCACTGCAATTGGAAGAAAAGGCACTTTCAATGGCGATAACGGAAGAACACAATTCTCAATGCGAAATAGTCGCATCCTTTTTAACATTCAAGCTCCAGTGGTTGACGGTTGGAAAACTCGCGGATATTTAGAGACCGACTTTTTGGGTTATGATCCAGCACCCAGTTCAACTGCACCAAGCACGACTGAACAGGCATTTTTTACCAATCCTACTTTAAGAATTCGTCACGCTTACATCAGTGCAGAAACAGGCGATCTTCAAATTCTAGTCGGTCAAACTTGGTCACTCTTCGGATGGGAGCCGGCATACGTGCTTTCTACTATCTCTGTGAATCCTGTAGCTGGTACTTCGTTCCAACGCACACCACGTGTGGGCGCTGTGAAGACGATGTCTATGAATGACACAAACCAAATTCAAGCGGGTATTTCTCTCGATCGTCCAACTCAGCGTGATGGTAGTTTGCCAAACGCAGTAGTGGCACTTCGCTGGATGAACCAAGGTCGTAAATCTGGTTTCACTGGCCCGAACAGCGATATCAAAGCGCAACCAATGTCGATCGGTCTTTCAGGTGCTTACCGCAACTTTACTCAAACGACGAATGCAACGGTTGATACCAACACTACTGGAAGCATGTCGGCATTTGCACTTGCAGTAAATGCAATGGTTCCTATTCTTGCATCTTCAGATGGAAAAGATGTTTCAAATACGTTAACAGCAAGTGGTGAATTCACTACAGGGCGTGGGTACGGCGATATGTTTCCGAGCTGGACCGGTGGTCTTTCACAGACTTTTACAGCAGCGACTGCGACCAATAACACCAATCTCGATCCAGGCTTGGGTGGTTATGATGTAAATGGAAACTTTGATTTAATCAAACTCCGCACCTTCAACGCTCAACTTCAATATCATCTAGATGGCAAGACTTTTGTAACTGGCGGTTACGGCCAATTGTTTTCTAGCAATATTTCAGATTTTAATGGAGCAACTGGAGTAACTGCAGCTGGTCTTTACGACCGCTCAGAAGCAAAATTTGTGAACGTAGGTCATGACTTCACTGATCATGTTAGACTTGCAGTAGAGTTTGATCAATTCACTACTCACTATGTGAGTGATGGAGCGACTGCTTTTGACAATCGCTACATGCTTGCGTCTTATTTCCGCTTCTAATTTTCTTTATTGAATTAAGCGGCAGTTTTGAATTGCCGATCATGATCAGCGAAAGAGTCATCCTTTTTAAAAGGGGTGGCTCTTTCTTTTTGAAGGGTGGCATGAGTGCCTTTCACTACTTGGACCAGCTCATCCGCAATGCCGTATACAATATGCGCTTGATCAGCCAAGTGTTGGCTCGCAGCCGCCGTTTGTTGAGAAACTACATTGTTTTGTTGAGTCACCTGATCGAGCTCGCTCATTGCTCTCGTGATTTCTTGTACCCCGAGGGCTTGCTCTTGGCTCGCTGTTGAAATTTCGCCTACCATCATGCGTACTTTCTCGACGCTCGCTGCAATTTCTTCCAGCGCTACGTTGCAGCGTTTTGCAGTGAGTGTGCCCGCTTCTACTTTTTTGCTGCCCTTACTGACAAGGGCTTCCACTCGTTGTTTGGTGGACATGACGATGGTTTCCACTTTTTTCACGCTGTTATCTAATAGGAGTGAGATGTCTTTTGCTGCATTTCCGCTCATTTGGGCAAGTTTTCCCACTTCTTCAGCAACCACAGCAAATCCTTTTCCATGTTCGCCCGCGCGGGCCGCCTCAACCGATGCATTGAAAGAGAGGAGTTTGGTTTGAAAGACAATGTCGTTAATGACCTTGGTTTTGTTTCCAATTTCAGAAATCAGTTTTACAATGTCTGATAATTCTTGATTGCTTTCTTCAATGGCTTTTGTCATTTCAATATTGTTTTGATTTATATCTTCAATGGCGTGAATCATTTCCTGGACCGCTTGTTGGCCTATGACGGCTTTGTCTCTGCTCTCTATAGACGAGATTTCACTGTTCTTCGCATTCTCGGCATTCTTGGCAACCATTGCATTCACTTCGTCAATCGATGAAACAGTCTCTTGTAGAGCGGCAGCTTGTTCGGTCGTGGCTGCAGAGAGTAGGTTACTCGAATGTGAAATTTGTCCAGAGGTTGAAGCTACATCTTTTGCTTCAGCTAAGAGATGAGAGCTAATGGAATGAATCACTTTCGACACAGATCTTGCAAACAATACGCCCGCAAAAAGACCGATCAAGCAGCCGGTAATCATGAAAATCAGAGAGTTCCGGGATCCGTTTTGATCAATGAATTGAGAGAGTTGAACATGGTCGTCAGTGTCTTTTGTTTGAATTTCTACCAGTGCTTTGACCGCATCAAAAACGGCGTGGTAATCGTGATCGAACGTGGTGTGAAGTATCTCCAGGCTCTTAGCTCGATCACTCGCCACGGAGGAGTTGAAACCATTTGCAGTCAATTCCCCTGTCTCAATGAGTTTGACCCAAGTTGCATGAAGTTGTTCCTGTTGAACTTTACTATCGGTCGTCACGCTTTTATAGGTGATGTAAAAAAAATTGTGTAGTTTGCGCAGGTAGTAAAAAACAAAAAGGGCCGTTTTCTGATACTTTTTTAGTGCTTAAACAAAAAAAGAAAGAAACGAGCCCCT
>CAIMWN010000254.1 GCA_903845155.1 Oligoflexia bacterium | reverse complement strand
TCCCTCACCTGGGAATACATAAATTCGCGCATGGGAGCTTCGGCTTTCGCAAAAGCTGTTTTCTGGTCAATTTTTTCTTCTAAATAAGGGTTCAACGCATCCGTTTGGATTTTAGTCCAGGTGGGAGCCATAATGAACATCGACAAAAACAATGAAAGACCCACAATCACTTGATTCGGAGGCATTTGCTGTGTTCCAAGCGACTGACGAAGAAAGGAAAGTACGATCACCACTCGTGTAAATGAAGTCATCATCACGAGAATTGCCGGCGCCAACGTGAGTACGGTCAGCATGAGCACGATTTTCAAAACATTCACGAGCTCAGCAGGCTTCGCATCGCCCCCCATGTTGAATGCCATGGTAGGAAGTGAAAACTCATTACTAGCAGACCCAATTCCATTCGCAGCTGCAAATGCATGGCCTCCCAGAAATAAAAATCCTGAAAACAAACAGAATTTTAAAATGGTTCTCGAAGAAATTTTCATCTCATTGCCTCAAGTCGTTTTTTAATTTGGTCACGAACTGAGGTTTGATTTAAATTTTGAGAAACAGAGGCGACAGGTTGCGACTCGGCAAAACTTTGTGCAGCATATGCATTTCTCGCGACAATCGCTCCCGCTCCATTGCTCGTTCTTAGCATTGCATTAAAAGAATCCTGAGGCTCAACTGGGCGTTGAACGACTGGGGCTGCTTTCACTACTGGTGCAACCGTTGGTTTCGCGCCAAACATTCTTCCAATCGATGCGGCTACCGCTGGGTCATCCAATAAGTCCATCTCTGCTTCATCGGCATCCAACTGAGTGATCAACTGTACATTATCTTGAGTCACACCCAATACAAACTGCTGACCTCTAATTCTGATTACTACGATACTCTGCTTGGGCCCAAGAGAATGCTGTCCCATTACTTCGATAAAAGATTTTTGCTTCTTCATGGACTGAGGAAGTAAATTAGAAAACCATGAATCACCGATCTTCTTTGCTTGAACTCCACTTTGCTTACGCTTCACATAGATCAAAAATAATCCCAAACCACCTACGATCGCAAACATGGCTAGGAATGAACGGAGCATTGAAGAACCACTTTTCTGGCCTCCAAGGCTTACATTTTGCGCACCTAAACCACTTGCAGAATTATTAACCAAACTATTGTTGTTTAAGTGCGAAGGGGTCGAATTCTTCCGTTCAGAAAGAATCGGTTTTTCCACCTGTTTTTCCGGTTGTTTTTCTGATTCTTTCACTTTTTCAACTTCAACCGGTGCCGGCTTATCACGACCGAGCACCTTTGCGAGCAGTGAACGCTCTTGATCAATCGGATTAGCTTTCACATTTTGCTTTGAAATACCAAGGTCTTGGAACTGAACAGAAACCTGTTTGCCCTTTTGCACCCATTTCACTTTACCTTTAAAATCATCAGCACGCCCATCGATGCTAAAACGAATCCGAACGAGGTTGGGCGCATACTGGTATGCAAACACTTTACTAAAAACCGATCCTGCCGCCTGAGAGTCCGAATGAACAATTTTTGCTGGGTAGATCGTGGCATTTTGAATAGAGAATTGAACGATATCTCGAACGTAATCCACTTCAAAAGAGCCTTTGGGTGCAACTCCATCCATACTGATTTCAATTTGGTTTTTACCCACAATTTGAATGTCACGTACCGTTAACGATGCGGCAAATGTAGGCACACTTATAAAAAGGCCCACTCCCATAGTTAAAGCTAATTTTTTAATACCTTGCCATCCTTGGCTCATCATCATGATTCCCTTCATCCTGAATGGAATAATCCCACGTTTATTATCACTGTTTATTTTAACTGCTCAATTCTTTCCATTGGGGAAAGAATATCGGTAAGTCTGATTCCAAATTTTTCGTTCACAGTCACGACTTCACCACGAGCAACCAAACGGTCATTAACCATCACTTCGAGGGGCTCACCCGCAAACTTAGAAAGTTCAACCACTGACCCTTGGGCAAGCTGCAGAATGTCCCGTACCGACATGCGCGCACGTCCCAACTCCACGGTGATCTTGAGTGGAATATCCAAAATGAAATCCAGGGAATGAACTCCATCTTGATTTTGATCTCCGCCTTGACCTAATCCGCCTTCAATTTTTCCCAAATTTGGTGTACTCATACTCGCTCCTTTTTTTATTCCTAAATTTACTCTTCAACCGCTTTTGTAACTTGAACTGCCCTAGTGCCTTTTGAAACACCAAAGAAACATTTAAACTTTGCCACTCCTTCAACATTCAACATCAGCTCCCCATCACAATCTTGGTTGAGAGGAATGATATCTCCGATATTGAGATTCACTAAGTCGCCGACGGTAATATTGGTCTCACCTAAATTAACAGACACATTCGCGTGAACTGAGCGCATATGCTCTTCCAAGTTTTCAATCCACACTTTATCAGCGCGATCGGTATCAGATTGGAAGGTTGAATTTAATTTATTCTTGATCGACTCAATCGTCGAATACGGGATCACGAGCGCAATAGTACCGCTTGCGTTTTCAAGTTCCACTTCAAACGTAGTCGAAATAATTACTTCAGATAACGGCACCACTCCCACAAATTGTGGATTGGTTTCAGTTCTTAAATGAAGTAATCCAATTTTATGTACGGGTGCCCATGCCTCTTCAAGATCGGCGATTCCCAGCTGCATGACCTTATTCATAATCATGAGCTCAATGCGGGTGAACTCTTTTCCGTCTGATTTCGTATAGGGACGATCTGTCCCCCCAAAATAACTATCAATCAACGCGTAAGCAAGTTTCGACTCAAATACGAGGAGTGACGGCCCACGAAGAGATTCAGAACGAAGGATGCCCACACAACTAGGAATGGGAAGCGTATTGACGAACTCACCGAATTTTAAGAGATCGGTAGAAATAATACTGATCGATGCGATTTTACGGAGTGAGTTTGAAAGTGACATCCGAAACAAACGAACAAAACGCTCGTAAATCAAATCAAGGGTCGGCATCTTACCGCGAATCACGCGGTCTTGATTGGTAAGATCGTAGGTATTTACGTCCTGAGCTTTAGTCTCCTTGTGAGCCGCATTACTATTGGAAGTATCAAGTGACCCTTCGGCCACTGCGTTCAAAAGTGCATCTACTTCTGCTTGACTTAAAACCTGATTCATAGCCTTCCTAGCCTTTCCTCATTAAAACCGCCAACCATCCAGTTGGTTAAAACCTAAATCCACTACCGACTAACTACTCACCTGAAAATTACTGAAAAACACGCCTTTTATCTTACCTGTGACCAAGAAACTATTGAGTGCATTACGGATTTCTTCTTTCAAGAAATTACGTCCCTCACCTGTTTGTAAATCAGTTGGTCGTTTACTATTAAACAAATCAATCACTGCGTTTCTAACTTGTGGCATTTTTTGATTGAGTTCTTGAGATGTATCTTCTGAAGGAACTTCGATAGCAATCACTACGCGAGCAAATCTCGGAGGAGTACCTACCGTGGTCGATAAATTAACTGTGAATTGATCGAGCGTGAGAATCTTCGAGCCGGTATTCTTCTTTGGTGCTTCGCCGTGGCCCTCTCCGTGCTCTTCGCCGTGAGCTGCTTCACCATGGGCCGCTTCGCCGTGACCGGCTTCACCATGCGCTTCAGCTCCATGCTCGTCTTTTGCGGGGGCTTCGGCTTCAGAACTAATATCACTTACGGATTCACGATGTTTGTCTTTTTGAAATTGCATGAAAACCACTCCACCAATCCCGAGTGTAATCACGAGATTGAGAATGGTGAGTATAGTTCCGAGTTTACCGTCCTTGGAGGCTACCTGTGGATCAGAGACCGATTCAGTTTTCTTTTCTTTTTCGTCATTCGCCATAGTTTCAGAGGATTGACCCTCTCAGTAAATTTTGCATCTACTTCGTCAAAACTACAAGCAGTCAATCGGCTCTTTTAAAGATTTGTTTTTAAAGTCTATTGAATAAAGGAGGGGGTTAACCGTCAGCGACTCATCTTTGACGGTTAACCCCTAAAAATTACTACTTAATTCATTAAGTGCGTTTGAGGTTGATCACTTCACCTAAGAGCTCATCCCCAACACCAATAACCTTGCTGTTCGCTTGGAAATTTCTTTGTGCGGTCATGAGGTTAATGAATTCGTTGGCGATATCCGTAGTAGATGCTTCAAGTGCTTTTGAAGAAATACCACCACGTCCACCAGAAAGAGCTGCACCAATGGTCGGTTGCCCAGAAGTACGGGTTTCTTTGAACTTATTACCACCAGTTTTCAAAAGGGATTCAGGACTTTCAAACTTAGCTAGAGATACTTGACCAATAGCGATGTTTTCACCATTTGAATAAAGTGCTGTCAATCTTCCGTCATCATCAAACTTAAGGGACCCTAAGCTTCCTGATGAATATCCATCTTGAGTAGTCTTATAGGCTTCCGAGTTTGCACCATACTGAGTAAGCTGCATTCCATCGCCACCACTTTTTACATCTTTACCGAAATCAAATTCAATTTTTTGGCCAGATTTTGATCCCTTATTGAAACTAAAAGCAGAATCGTTAGTACTTTGCTCAGCTAAACGACCTTCATCACTGAAAGTAAGTTTACCGGCAGCTTGTTGTTTCATTTCGCCTGGCTTTCCGCCTTCAATGTCTTCACCTTTCGCCATCGCTTTCCATTCCCAAGTGTGGCCATCGGTCTTATTAAAATAAACGGTAACGGCATGTGCCGATCCGTTCGTATCGTAAACAGTCACACCCGTTGCAAAGTGTGCAGTTTTATCTGGCTTTGCCGGATCAAATTTAATATTCATATCTACGCGAGAATCTAAATTCGCTACCAGGGATAGCTTCGACGTCCCTCTTGCATCGAGAACCGCGCGATCCACAGAGAGTGGGCCCATTTTGGAAGTAATTTTACCTGTATCATCCGCTTGGAAGCCTTGAACTTTTCCGCCATCCGAACTCACGAGCTTACCATCTTTATCAAAGTGGAATGAACCATCACGGGTGTAACTGCGTCCATCCATATTGTCGGTTACAAAAAATCCGTTTCCGCTAATTGCTAAGTCGGTAGGACTTTCTGTATTGAGAAGTGTTCCTTGAGAAAACACGGTACGAATTTCACCGAGTTTTGTTCCTCTTCCAGTCGCTTGTCCCGATCCCATATTATTGAGCGCTTTAGCAACTGCATCTTTGAATTCAGGACGAGCCGTTTTAAATCCTGTCGTCGCTGCATTGGCAATGTTATCGCCGTATACCGAAAGTGCTTCACCTTGTCCTTGGATCCCAGTAAAGCCCGTGTACATTGAAGATAGAATACCCATTGAGTCGCCTCCTTGCGTTTCATGTTTGTGTCCACCAAGTAATCGACCTGGCGAACGAGGCTTCCCGGTTGGGTCCAGCCTGTGTTTTTTTACCGTTTCTCCTTCTTCATCAAACATCACATCGCGATGCT
>CAIMWN010000253.1 GCA_903845155.1 Oligoflexia bacterium | reverse complement strand
GGGCAACTCGTCCAGGGAAAAATACTTTTTCGTGATCGCCCGTTTATCTTGGAAAGTGTGAAAGTGACTTTTGATGATCCATTCCAAATGGATCCGAAATTCAATGCTGCGGCCGTTGCGGAAGTGCCTCCCTATAAGATTCGAATTCTTGCCTATGGGCGAGCGAGCCAGTATAAAGCGGAATTCAGTAGTACCCCCTTTCTTCCCGTGAATGATATTTATATGCTGTTGGCCTCTGGTACGACCATAGCTGAAAGCAATCGCTTTCGAGCGAATCGCGATAAGAGCTTCGTAAATCAAGGTGAGGCGGCCTCGCTGATTCTCCATTCATTAGATTTCAGTAAAGATGTCCAAAATAAAACCGGGCTTCAGTTTGATGTGGAAGAGGCAATCGATACTCAGTCTGCCAGCAGTATCTTTAGTCCTCAGGCTCTAGGTGAAAACGTAGCAGCTCCTAAATTGGTCATTAAAAGAAGTCTCGGTCGAAATCTAGGTCTTTCGTTTGGGAGTACCGTAGGAGTAGGTAATCAGGCGCAGAAGGAATTGAAGGCAGAGTATAAAATTACGAATGGATTTTCACTATTAGGTGTTTGGAACAATATTGAGGAGCAAAGTACAGTAAATACACCTGAGTCTCGCACTTCATACGGACTTGATGTAAAGTTGAATAAAAAATTTAAATGATCAAATTGTTGCTTTCCCTCATTATGTTTTCAACCCTTTGCCTGGCTTCAGAGTCCACGAAGATAGACATGGTTAAAATAGAAGGAGCTCCTCCCGATCAGGTCGAAGCACTGAAAACGGCAAGTGGATTTCTGCCCGGCGATGAGCTTGAACAAGCACGAATTGATCGTGCACTCGAAAAATTAAAAGAATTTTACGAAAATAAAGGATACCCCCAAGTCACAGTTAGGCATGAGATCATCCGGGAAAAGCGGCTCATTAAGGTTGGCGAGTATAAAGAAGCTTATGTTTTAGACTTCAAATTCAATCTGGGGGAGCCGATTCGAATTTCAGCGGTGGGCTTCACGGCCAAAGAGGGCGTTTTGCCGCCTGATGTTTTACCTAAGCTCTTTTTGATCGTGGATTTGAAGCCAGGTGAGCCCTTCGATCGTGATCGGATAAAAGAAATGAGGCGAGGGATTGAAACCACCTTGACGAACTTTAATTATGTGGACTCAAGGGTGGTAGAAATTACCACAGATAACCCAAAGCCAGGTGAAAAAGTACAGGGCGGTTTGAAGGTTAATTTTACCATTGAGCTGGGCCAACAAGTTCTGTTTTCGGTTTACGGCAGTTCGTTTTTTGCCCGCTCAGAATTGATGCT
Source organism: Oligoflexia bacterium (assembly GCA_903845155.1). Classification (GTDB taxonomy): domain Bacteria; phylum Bdellovibrionota; class UBA1018; order UBA1018; family CAIMNF01; genus CAIMNF01. The sequence goes on along the minus strand of CAIMWN010000253.1, from coordinate 6,173 downwards.
CATGATTGAAGAGCAAAGGGCGATGGGGCTTGGACGAGACTATGTGAATGTCATATTGAATCGCCTGAAGGAGAAATACATCGATTATGGTTTTAGGAAAATTGAAATCACTCCCTATACTTTTGAGCCTAAAAATAACCAAACGCGAAAGGTTGTTTATGAAATCAATGAAGGCAAAAGAACGCACATCAAGAATATCTTTTTTGACGGAAATGAAGCTTTTTCGGCCAATCAGCTAGAAGGTATTTTTCTAAGAAATGCCGCAGATCGTGTTATCGCGCGAATTTATAATGAGAAAATGGTGGAAGAGGCGGCCCGCGCTACAGTTGAAGAATTGAAGAAACACGGCTTTCTTTCAGCAAAATTAATCGCGATTAAGCTCGAAGAGATTCCCCTTTCAACTGACATCAACCTGAGATTATTTATCACCGAAGGCTTGCAGACTAAGATTCAGACGATCGATATTCTTGGCAATCGAAATATTGCGTATGACAAGCTGATTCAGTATCTCGGACTTCATGAGGGAGACCCTCTTAATTTAGTTCAGTTGGAAGATGGCCTCGATCGAATGAAGAGGGAATACCGGAACCTCGGTTACTTAAATGTAAAAGTGAATAGTGAGAAGAATAACCAGGTGGTCACTTATTCAGAAAAAAACCAATTCGCCTATTTAAATTTTGATTTTGATGAAGGTCCCCAATTTCATTTTACTGGGCTAGAAATTTTTGGAAATGAAAAGACGAAGAATGTCGTAATTGAGCGCGAATTTCAGCTAAAAGTAGGCGAGTCTGTTTTTGAAAATAAATTATTTGAATCAGAAGAGCGACTGCGAAGACTTGGAATTTTTAGTCAGGTCAATTTAGAGCTCGTAGATGACCCTAAAGAAAGTTTAGGTAAATCAGCGAAAGTTTCGGTTCAAGAAGCCATTCCTGGAAATGAGGGGGTGGGGATTGGATATAGAAATGATTTGGGAGTTCGTCTCTTCGGTGAACTTTCGTATGCAAACCTTTGGGGAATGAATCACACGTGGGCATTTAATGTGAGCGGAAATCGCAGAATCACTGGCTTCCGTTTTAATGAATATAGCGCACAAATGAGCTATATTTGGCCATGGGTGTTTTGGGGTGAGACCACCATGAGGCCAAGCATTACGGTCGATAAGACCCAATATATTCAGTTCGATGCAGAAACGTATGCGATCGCCACGAGCTTTGAGCGTTCGCTGTATAAGCCCTTCCATCTTACGGGTTCACTTACCTATACCCTCGAGAAAATCAGGCAATTCGACGCAGTGGATGCGCGACAAAATCAAGAAGTGCGAGTGGGGTCTATCACTCCGCTGCTCAGATTTGACTTCCGCGACAATCCTCTTACGCCTAGGCATGGATTTTATGCTTTTTCTTCGTTTGAATATGCGGATTCATTTTTGGGCAGTCAGGTGGCACCCACTCAAGTCAGCTACGGCCGACTTCAGGTGAGGACCGATTATTATGCTGATTTTATCCCTCATGTAGTTTGGTACAATAGCGTGAGGGGGGGCTGGCTGAAAAACTTTGCAGACATCCACAATGCTGATGGAACGATCAATCCTAACGTCGCTGTGCCGCTGATTAAACAGTTTGCGCTCGGTGGAGTGAGCTCGCTTCGTGGCTTTGGAGAGCAGGAATACAATGTCCAAACCCTCTCGATTCAGGATTACCTAACGTACGTTAACTATCGGACACAAATAGACTTTTTCCCTTCTCAGAACTTGAGTTTTGGTCCCTTTTTAGATGCGGCCAACCTCAGGGTGAACTCCTTCTCGTTCGGGGCCCTCCGCTACGGTTCAGGGGTCGGGATGCACTACCTTACCCCAATCGGTCCGGTGAATTTTGACTGGGGATTTAAGCTCTTTCCTAGGCCAGGTGAGGAAACGAACATGTTTTACTTCTCTTTAGGTGTAATTTAGAATTGACTGAATCCCCCCCGTCGGGTATTTCTTTCAAGCTATGTTTCAACAAAAATCTTATTTAGCTAAAAAAGTCGGTCCCCATTTCTATGAAATTAAAGGACCAAATGCCCCAAAATGGTACGTTGTAGATGCCAAAGACCAAGTAGTTGGTCGCTTTGCTTCTATGATCGCGAAAGTGGTTACAGGTAAACATAAACCTACCTATACTCCAAATGTAGATACTGGTGACTTCGTCGTCATTATTAATGCAGATAAAGTAGTACTCACTCGTAACAAATTGGACACTAAAATTTACCGCGATTACTCTGGTTACATTAGTGGATTAAAACAAAGAACTGCTCGTGAGATGCTGATCAAGGATCCAACGGAAATCATCCGTCGTGCAGTTTGGGGAATGACTAATAAATCTAGTCTTGCTCGCCACCAAATGAAAAAATTAAAAGTATTCGCAGGTGCAGAGCATGAACATAAAGCTCAAAATCCAGTTGAACTTCCTTTTACAGCAACTCGCCGTTCTACTTTAGATTCGAAAGCAACTAAAGCAAGAGCTGCAGCTGCTCCTAAGAAAACAGCTTAACCATAGAAATTAAAGACGAGGTCTTATAAAAATGGCTCATATGATTGAAAAAGAAATTCACCAAGTTGGAAAACGCAAGACAGCGATTGCACGTATTTATATGCGTCCACGCAAAGGCGAAATCGGATTAATGAACATCAATGGACGTTCATTGGAAGCTTACTTCCCACGTCCGGCACTTCAAAAGATTGCAATGCAATCTCTCGATTTGACGAACACCAACGGACAATTTGATATTTATGTAAACGTTGCTGGTGGCGGTATCGCTGCTCAAGCATCAGCTATTCGCCAAGGACTTGCAAAAGTACTGAATGAAATGGATGAAGCTGGTTTACGTCCTATGCTTAAAAAAGCAGGCTTCCTCACCCGCGATGCGCGTGAAGTTGAACGTAAGAAATACGGCTTGGCCGGTGCACGTCGTAGATTCCAATTCTCTAAACGTTAATCGTCAGAGGATTCAAATATTTCAAAAACGGCTCCAGTGTTTCACTGGGGCCGTTTTTTTTTACGCAACTCATATTTCCAATTTCACATCGCCAAAGCTGCGGACTTTAGATAAGGTCGGCGCATGAAATCCGTCTATGTATCCCTCATTTTTGGGACTATTTTTACTTTTGTCGTTCCCGTCCGAGCTCAGGACGTTCAGCGGAAATGGGTGGGGTATGAAATCATCGGTAATCATCACGCGACCCGGGCTGACATAATTAAGTCCTTCCCGCTGATCATGGGAGGTAAATACGAAGAGAACCGTGAAGGGTGGGCAACGACTTGCCGCCAGCTTCAGGAAAAATTCGTTTGGGAATATGCTCATTGTGGCGCTTTGACTTATTTGAATGGTGACACTTATGTGGTGGTGGACGCTGTGGAGGCTGATCAGGCGTATAGAAGCCAGTTTCGTAAAATTCCGGCCACGAGTATACCCCTGGTGAATGCAGAGGTGAAGTCAGAGTTCGATAGCTTGTACAAAAAATTATGGCAGCTCTTCGCGCAAGGGAAAATGGCCATTGAGACTGCAAGTGCGGGGTATCTCGATTATTCGGATCCGGAGTTGCATGAAACAGTTTTAAAGTTAGCAAAATCAGTGCCCCCATTTAGGGAGAATATTTTGGAAGTTTTGGCCCACGATCAGGACGATCAAAAGCGAGCCGATGCAGCTAATCTGTTGAATTGGACGCTCAATGATCTTGAAGAAACCGTTTATAGAGCGAGCAAGTTGTTAGACGACCCCAGTGACGGAGTCAGAAATAATATCTCACGATTTACCATGCATTTTGTAGATCGAGTGAAAACGCCGAAATATCGCCATGATGTGATTAACCAAATGTTGGTGCAGTTGGATCGTCCTTCACATGGAGACCGAAACAAGGCCCTGTTCAATTTACTCTCTATTGTACAGAAATTTCCCGAAGACATGAGCTACATCAAGACAAAGGGCCTTCCTTTGATTCAGTATATTGCAGCAACCAGTGTAGTGAGTAATGTGCAAGGCATTGCGGTTCAATTACTGGAATTGCTACAAAAGTAAGTTTGCTTACAAATTCGCTCACCGAAACGCGCGCGTGATCGTCAATTTCCTAACACGTAATATTCCCGCAGTGTTAAGCATTAGTTTTCGAGTTACTCTTCGGAGTTAACTCTTCCCCCCCCCCATCGCCCACTTTCCGCTCAAAAGACTAACGTTGTCCTCAGCATAGGCGGGCAACTTTTGTCGAAGTTGATTTAGGCATTTAAGATTGCGATATTAATTTGGCGACTTTTTGAGCGAGGCATTGAAGCGAACTCCCCAGTCCATGGAGCCAAGTTAATATCGCAATCTTAAATCTCAAAATGGACGCAAAAAAAGTAAATTAATCTGGTACAGAAGCGATTTCATGGCATAATTTTAAATAAGAGGAAAAAATTTATGATGAAACAAGCACGCTATCTATCACTCGTAGTCATTGCATTCAGTAATCTCAGTCATGCGGCAACCATCGCCAGTGTTAATGGGAAGGTGATTACAGATGATGATTTGAAGAGTCAGATTTCAAATTTGCCTGAAGCGCAAAAACAAAATATTCTTAAAGATCAGGGTGCTAGAAATCAAGTCGTGCAAAGCATGATTGAACAAGAGCTCATGGTTCAAGATGCTGTGTCTAAAAAAATAGAAGACTCAAAAGAATACAAAGAAGCGGTAAATAATTTCAAGAAACAAGCGCTAGTGAACCTACTAGTACAAAAGCAACTTGCACCGAAGGTGACCGATGCGGGAGCAAAGGAATATTTTAATAAAAACAAAGGTCGCTACTCTTCTGATCAAGTAAAAGTGCAACACATTCTTGCTTCTTCTGAAAAGGAAGCATTAGAGATTTTAAGTGAAGTAAAAAAACCTGGAGCAGATTTCCAAAAGATCGCAGAGACAAGATCAAAAGATCCATCGGCTAAAAATAATCGTGGTGATGTGGGGTATTTTACTCGCGATATGTACGATCAAGCTTTCTCAGATGCTTCCTTTGGAACGAAAACAGGCGATATTGTGGGCCCGGTGAAAACTTCGTTCGGCTACCACATTATTAAAGTAATCGACCATAAAGCGGGCAGGGTGCCTGACTACGTCGAAATTGAACAAAAAGTTCGTACTGATTTACAGCGTGATCTATTACAAAAATATGTTTCCGATTTGAGAAAAAAAGCTAAAATTAAAATGTGATTTTAATGAATGGAGGCTCCAAGAGTTTTTATCGCTCTTGGAGCTTTTTTGTGTGAAAACTGATGAATGTGGTTTTAGTTGGATTATTTTCTTCACTGTTTATTACGGGGTTTTTCCTCGATGAGGCCCTGCGCTTTACCTGGTGGATTTATAATGCAAATCACTCGGCAGGGGTCATCCTCATTCTCGCCAGTGTTGCTGCTTTTTCAGGGGTAGTTCTTTTTGCGGCACTTCACCATCTAGGATTATTTGTTCGAAGCGCTGCGAAGCTTGCGTTGCTCGGAGCAGTTTCAGGGCCTCTTATTTTTGGTTCCCTATTCTACCTTGAAGACATCTATTCGGATAAGATGCTGAATGTTGCCGCTACACCGCAGTCTTTTTCGGAACTCAGGGGGCATTGCGGTAAATGTATTGGACGAGCGATATTGAAGTACTACTATTTGGAATGGACGCCCACAGTTCAAAACTCACTCAAAGATTTTCAAATGGCAAATAATTGCAGGAACTCGCACTTCATTGCTTTAGAAAAAGCGAAAGGTTTGTCCTGTCAAGCAGGTGAAGATGAAATCCAATGTCGAGTGAAGTGGATGGATGGATTTGCGAAAAATGGATTTTGGAATCCAAGTGCGCGTAAGCTATTCTTCAAGCAAGTGTTCCACATTTGGGATAATCCGAATGCGACAGAAGGCTCTGCACAGGTAAAGGTCGAATCGCTTTTGAATTTTCTAATTAAAGACCATGAACTTGAAGAAAATGCCCAACCGATTTGGAGGCAGGCCGGAATACTTGAGCAATTTTCGGATGAGTTTCATTACGAAAAAGCTAGAGAAGAAGTCGAGAATTTAATGATCACCAAGGTTGTATTAGACGAGGCCGCCAAAATTTATCGAGCAAATGATTCTGCTTCTGATTTAGAGGCATTGCAGAAATACAAAGAAATCGAAAATGAAATCAAG
>CAIMWN010000252.1 GCA_903845155.1 Oligoflexia bacterium | reverse complement strand
GCGGAAATACTGATGGGCAAGATTTCTGATTCTCTTGCGAAAAGCGCAAAGAACTTCAAAGTTGTAGTTGAAGGCCATACTGACGACGCGCCTATCGTTTCCGATCGATTCCCGTCCAATTGGGAACTTTCTGCCAGCAGAGCGAGCACGGTAGTACGATTAATGGAACAAAAAGGCTTTCCACACGATCAACTTCGCCCATCAGGCCTCGCCGATACGGAGCCAGTCGCCGCAAATGAAAATCCGGATCAAACGCCTAATATAGCTGGGCGGGCTAAAAACAGAAGAATTGTCATCCGCGTATTAAAACAACTTCCTGAAAGAATGAAGCGCAGCACACAAAGCTAATTTCCCAATGGGATCTTTTTCATACTTTATTTATTATCTCAAAGTATGAGTTTTTGAATATACTATATCCATTATATTAAAGTATGGTACAATGAACAATGTATGCCACACTCAAGAATTCGCTATCTTACCGAGAAATACCAGGAGTTAATCAGATTTTCTCCTTTGGTCGGTATCCTGGGGCATCGCCAAGTGGGGAAAACTACCTTTTTAGAAGCCCATTCTAAACATTATTATACATTTGATGACGAAGACACTCTTCGGGAAGCAAAGAAAAGTGCGAAACAATTTATTAAGTCCTTAACTCATCAACATACTGCCATCGATGAATCTCAACTTGTAGAAGATATTTTTCCCGCACTCAAAGAAAGAGTGCGTATCAATAAGAAACCGGGCCAATTTATCTTAAGTGGCTCAGTGCGTTTCACAAGTAAAACAAGTATTCGCGAGTCTCTTACAGGCAGAATTCAATATCTGGAAATGATTCCCATGACCATTTCAGAAATTCAAGGTGAGCCATTTCCACGCAAACTGCAGAAAATTCTAAACACTTCGCATCTACCCTCACTCATCGAACAACTCACCATTTCTGCCAAGACAATACGATTGTTTGAGAAGGAACTTGAAACCTATCGACTAAAGGGCGGTCTCCCGGGAATCTGCTTCGTTCGGAAAGACCAAACCCGTAATGACAAAATCTTGGATCAGCTGAAAACGATACTCGATCGTGACTTACGACAAATTTATCCATCACAACTTCCTTTTGATGAAATCTTTGGATTTTTAAAAGAAATTGCTATTCAAGAAGGAAAACCATTTCATTATCAACACTACAAAAGAGAACGTGGTTTGAGCCCGATCACACAAAAAAAATTACTTAATGCTTTTGAAGCGATCTTCCTCATTCGTAGAATACCCATACAAGGAGCTCAAAAGCATTTTTCTTTCATTCTCGAAGATCAGGCGGAATCTCATTATTTAAGCAAATCAAAGCTCTCGTTTGAAAGACAATGGATCCATTTACTATATAGAAATTTAAGAGCTGAGTTTTTTTACCGAACCGATGATCCGGTTGATGTTTTTCAGTTTGTAACTCAGAATGGAAAATCCATTCCGCTAGCATTTAAAAATGAAACTGCATGTGTTGGATTTCTTTACACGGATTCCGACCAAATAACTCGCGAGCTCAAGGGAGCTGCAGCTAGTTTCCTAAGGCACTATTCAAACTCAAAGGTGATTTTTGTTTCAAACGGAAAGACGATTTCTCAAATTGACGAAAGATCTATACTCTGCCCACTCAGTTGTTTAATCGCTTCCTGAAAGCTCTGTGGAAGCTGATCATATAAACGACCATTCAGCTCTAAAGTTTCTTTTTCAACTCTTCCCGCAGTAACTTCCAGTGGGGAATTGCTGCGGTCATTATTTTTTTAAATCGCTCGTTATGACTAGGCTCAAGTAAATGTGCAAGCTCATGCACCACTACATACTCAATGCATTGACTACTGTGCTTTGCTAACTCGAGGCTGATCCAAATACGCTTTACTCTCGTATTGCAACTACCCCAGCGGGTCTTCATTTTCTTGATCGCCCACTCGTTCACTTCAACGCCTAATATTTTTGACCATTTTTCGAACATGCTTGGCAATACCGCCCTTAACTGTTCACGGTACCATTTTGATAACTGAGCTTCACGGTCACTTTGGCTGAATCCAGTAGGCACATGAAGTTCTATCACAAGCTCATTCTTTACAATCACACATCGCGAACCCTGATGTTCAATTATTTGGAGCTTATATTTTTGACCAAAAAAATAATGGCTTTCGCCACTGACGAATTGTAATTCTGACTGTGGATATTGTTTGAGAAACTTTTCTTGGTGTTTCTTGATCCAACCGAGGCGAGCCAAAACAGCACCCACCACCATTTGATCACTTGCAAATTTTGGTGCGGAAACACGAACCCGACCGTTGGGCGGATAGATGCCTATCCGCAGCCCCCTGATCGCTTTACGAACGAGTTCAACTACTATCCCGCCAACATCAAGAGTTTGAGAATCACGGTTCATCGGTTTCAAATTAGACTGATTGTTCCGCATAGGATCGAAACTGTAAACAGAACAAAGGTCACCAATGATATGACATCATGCGGCACGCATTGGGTTTACCACTTGGCACTTTCTGAATTCTGCTTCAAATCGAAATTCCGTTATTTTCGTAATGTTTAGAAAAACCTCGCTATTAGCGCTAACTAAATTAAATTAGTAAGATGAGTGTAGAGAGTATTGGAATCGATTTTGGAACGACGAACACCTGTGTCGCGGTCCGTGAAGAGGGTAAAACTCGAATCCTTCAGATTGATCCACCCTCAAGCGAACCGACCCTCATGCGAACCCTCATTTATATTCCGAATCGCAATGAGAACTTCTTCGGTAAAAACGCGATCGACCAGTATTTCGACCGCGGAATGGAAGGGCGCTTTTTCCAATCAATCAAGAAGCTCCTGCCGAATAAAGATTTTAGTGGAACTTCTGTTTTCGGAATTCGACTCACTACTGAAACACTGATTGCCAAGTTTTTAACTGAATTAAAAAAACGAATTGAACATGAAGTGGGCAGCATAGATGGGATTCCCATTCGCATGGGACGTCCTGCACGTTATTCTTTAGAAAGTGACCGAGAAACATTAGCAATAGATCGCTTCTTGAGAGCGATCGAATTGGCAGGTTTTAAAAATGTAATTCTGATCGACGAACCTACGGCCGCGGCCCACAGCCTGGTAGAAACTCATCAAGAAAATGAAATCGTACTCGTTTGTGATTTGGGTGGCGGAACTTCTGATTTTACCCTGTTTCGCCCGAAGAAATCAGGGTCAATCGAAGCACTATCCGTTTATGGAGTCCCCATCGCGGGAGATTCTCTCGATACCGATTTTTTCCGCGAGAAACTAAATATACACTTTGGATCAGAGATCCGTTATCAACGACCCTTCTCATCAAACGTGCTTACACTCCCCACGGCATTTGTTCGGATTTTACCAAAATGGCATCACCATGCATTTTTAAAGGAACGGTCGACCTGGGAATTTATATTATCGCTACGAAGAGAATTAGTGGATCAGAAGCAAGCACATCTCCTCGAGAATCTGATTACACTCGTTGAAGAAAACTTGGGTTACTCACTTCATCAACAAGTCGAGGCGCTCAAAATTGCGCTCTCCAAGGTAGCAAAGTCCGATTTTTCATTTAAGTCATTCCCTATTGAAATCAAATTTGAAGTGCTTGCATCTCTTTTTGATCAGTTGATAGAGCCGAGCGTCACCGAAATTGAAGAGGCTGCCATCCATACCATTCGCCTTGCTGGCCTTGAACCAAACGCCGTGAAAATACTCCAGTTTACGGGAGGAACAGCCAAGGTTTCCCTCATTCGCAAAAGAATCCAATCGAAGTTCCCGAATGCAAAGGTAGTCGATGTAGAGGCCTTTACGGCCGTCGCTGAAGGTCTTGCTAAAGCGAATCCCTGATTGCCTATTGAATCAGAACTAGGTGTTACCGAAGGAGGGAGCAGCTCCAAGACTTCCAGATGCTCTTCTTTCTAACTTTACTTGTTCTTGAAGCTTAAAGAAAGAGGCAAGAAGTTCCTCCCTTTGTCTTCTTAGTTCTGGATAAGAGAGTGTCGCGTACTGTTCTCTCAGCTTTTGCTTATTCTCTTCAGGGATATCACTTTGTAGCAGACGTTCGAAGGGGGTATTTGGTTGATCGTACTTTTTTTTGATCTTTGCACCAACTCGAACTTTAGAGAGCAAACGGTATTGCGGGATGAAGAAGTTTTGAATGAGATTTTGAATGCGGTAAATCTCATTCATGAGAGGAATAAATCTTTCGTCGTCAATTCTATCATAACCAAATAATTGTCGAACGTGAGTCCAGTTTTTTTGCTCGACCCTCGCGTTGTCGTTCTTCTGATAAGACCTGGAACGCGTCATTGGATGCGGAGTTCCTTGCTCTTTGGCGAAGTCAATAAAGTAGCCATAAACCAGATGATTTAAGAACTCAGATCCGTTGTCAACATTGATTGATAAAAGCGTAAACGGCAGCGATTGGTGAATAGACTCAATCGCTGGTTTCACATGCACTGCGCATTTGTTTTTGACTGCACGATTTAGAGTAAATCCTGAGAGGTTATCCGTCATCGTTAAACTAAATGCAAATTCGCCGGAAGAGTTACCTCCACAATGACCAACCGTATCCGCTTCCATGAAACCCGTCTTGCTAACGGTGTTGGATAAGTCTTTAAGAGGAATCATCCGCTTAAAGACCTTGGAGCCTGGGCGAGTATGGCAACGCTTGGATTTGCGTTGTAGATCGCGATACTTTTTTAAATATCGATCAATCGATGCAGACGGCATTGAGCAAACTTCTTTCGTGAGTTCTTCCGGTAATTGCATTTTCAATTGTTTGATTAATATCGGAATCATCGCGCGCAGTTTTCCAGAACCCTGGAAATCAGACTCACGATAAAGCTTTCGTAAGATGAACGCACACCCTTCAGAATAGAGCCTCGGGCGACCGGGCTTAGGCACAGGGGCAACTTCATCCAAAACTCTAGACAAGGCCCTGATTACACTTTTTCTGTGTAAGCCGGTGGTCAAACAGGCTTCGTCTACTAACAAGCCTCGTCGTCTTTTTGACGGTTCGTTTCGGTAACGTTCACTTAAAACTCTAAAGTATTCATACCTGGATTTTGAACTAATTCGAAAGCTTCCTTGCATTTCAATAGGTTACAGAAGTCCATTTGGGTAACCGAATTATGATTTAACGAATCCGCCAATCATTATTCAAAAAACCGTTTCGGTAACATTACTTATGATTCAATTCGATTGATTAAAGCAAATTCAAGGTTTTGACGAATTCCTCCGATCAGTAGCCGAGGATACCGCGCTAACATGAAATTTAAAATTGGACTCTTAATAGCGTTGTTGGACTTCCATTCCCAAAATTCTTTTGGTCAGAATATAGATTCCTCCGAATTAAAAAAGTTTGCAGACCCATCGAGTCGTGGCGACAAGATGTATTACTTTACCGAGATCGGCGTGGACACGGGTGACGATGGAATTATTCTCAGTTCTAATATTAATTCGGTGGATATTTCACAGGCGAGAGATTTACCGAGCAGTAAGATCATTGCAAATTTGAAGTCCCAGGTTAGAAAATATTACAATTCGACCATTAAAAAAGATTATCCCAGTGCAAAGCCACTTGCTACCGATGCCATTATTTTGCAGGGTTACACATCTGAGAAAGCAGCCATAGAAGGACAGAAGGCAGAACTCGCGTTCGTGAAAAAAACGATAAAAGAATCGGGCATGGGCCAAATTAAGCCATTAACTTTTAACGACACATGGAAACCCACTGCAGTGATGGTACCCGTATATCATCCGGATACTCGCTCTCATCTCACCCTCGATATCTTAACTCCAGCTCCTGTCTCAAAAGAGCCACCCCCTTATAAAACTCCACCTGAACCTGTACACCCATCCGCTCCTTACGAACACACCGGACATTATACCGCAGCCCCCGCTAATTAATAATGAGGAATAAAATGAAAACAATAATATTGATCGGACTCGTTTCAATTCTTAGCTTGCAACTCAGTGGTTGTTTGATCGGAGCCACAAAAGCGGCAACAACTTCGACCACTACAACATCAACCGGAACTACTACAGCAACACCCACTGCAACACCGACGCCAACTGTCGGAATGAATTGTACTGGCACTGACGATGGATACGATAATCTTGCGGCTGCTCCAGTTTTTTCAGTGAGTGGCCTTACCGGTTCAAGTATCAATTCAGTGCAAATGAATCTTCTTTATGCTACAGCTGGCGCCACCATTCTCAGCGGAGGTACTCACTATACCACCTCAATTACGCTCACAGCATATACCTGCGGTTCATCTGGAAGCCTTGGTTCAAGCGTTGGCAGCGCAACAACTGTTGTGGGCCTCAACGGAACACCTACCACTACCACCTTCACTTTTAGCTCTCCAATTGCGATACCGAGCAACGGCGCGTGCAGCGGTGGCCAAACTCCATTAGTCTTTAAAATCACAGGCTCATCTGCTGTAGGCGGTTATGTATTTTGGGCTGAATCTGGAATACAGACTGCCAGCTGTTTCGCTAATCAATCCACAAGTACTACTGGCGTCGTCAATAACTTGCGCGATTGGACCGTAATTATCAATGCTAACCAATAACACTATAAGGGGTATTCCTATGATTCTGATTCTACTATCTTTGATTCAAGCGGCAAATGCACAAGACCTCACTAAGCCTTCTTGCACTTGCGACCTGTTGGCCAGCGTCACTTTTAACGTTTCGCACGATAAAGAAAATGATGCATTTAATAGCGCAGATACGAAGAGTGAGTTTGGCGAAATTGAACTTACACAACTGAAAGATGGATCCTACGAGTGTGGCGGTAGTATGAACGGGGTAGCAGCCTTTGAAAACACGGATTGCTATTCAACAAAATTCGCCGAACTCACCACAGGCATAAAATATAGAACTCTAAAAAGTGGACTCACTTCATGCATTGATTACGTTAAGTCATTAACCAGTAAAGTACAATTTAGGGGAGCATACAAGGATCGTTCTTATTTTGGAACTAAATTGACTTGTCCCCAATCATCCAAGAATAAAATGGAATTACCTAAACCCGTTCACGGTATACCTGGCACTACCGCACCTACGGAGTCTGCAAAACCTTAATTACAAACCTAATTATTCTTTTTTGTTAGCGAACTCATAAACCTTTTATTTTCGTCGATACCTAAAATTCGTACGCGAGCGTTACGATAAACAAGTTTTGTTCATTGGTAGTTGATTGACTATCCTCATACCCCAGTCCCGTTTTCCAAGTATCAGCCCACGTCTTAAAGACATTCAATTCAGCAGTATTGGTCTTACTGGCGTTAGCAGCGTTAGTGCTTTGAATAAAATTTGGCACCAAATCAATATCATAAGGTAAATGAAAAGTAAGTTCTACTTCTGATTCTTTCGATGAAAATCCCGTCAGCGTTGAACCAAAAGTGGCAGCACCACTTTTCAGCGCTTGAGGGTTATCTAAATTTGCTAAATAGATCG
>CAIMWN010000251.1 GCA_903845155.1 Oligoflexia bacterium | reverse complement strand
TCACCAAAGTCAAAACTTATATTAATAGCGGCAACATTGTGTTTGAAGTTTCTAAAATGAAAGCGGAGCACGTTGAAGTAAAGCTTGAACGTGCTATTGAAAAAGAATTTGGATTTACAGTTGATGTTCTCGTTCGCTCGGCATCTCAATGGAAAAAATATTTTAACACTTGTACATCTTATGTGGTGACGAATGATTTCTTCGGGCTTTAAAAATTGTGTTATTTAATAAAAATCATTTAATTTCATCTTATAAAATTTCCGCCCATTTTGATCAGCTATTGTTTATAGTAGTCTCAAGGTGTCCCGCTCAGAAGGGGCAATCGAGATTCAGTAATGTCATGAAAGGTTATGTTTTATGGGAAAATTTTGGAAATTAATTTTAGCAAGCATCCTCGTCATCAGTACTCCTCACGCGAGTTTTGCCATAAGCCAGCAGCTGGGGTGTACGCACGAAAGTTTAATGAAGTGTGCTGAGAGTGAAGCTGATCTAGCATTTAAGAAATATGCGAAGCAGTTGATTGCGAAAAAAGTTATTAACCCGAATGATGTGGAAATCATTGTTGATCATGGCGCGATCGCGGCTGAGGTGAAAAATGAGACCACTGTTAATCTTTACGATCCGGTCACTGAATCGACGGGAGTCATCTATGTTGATTACTTTTGTGCGAACGTGGTAACACCACCGGCTACAGATTCAGATTTAATCACTTTCAATCCTAAAGATCCTAAAAACAATTATTGGATAACGGTGTGCTCAAGCTGGAAGGCTGCGGATACTTGCAATCATGAACTCGTATTTAGCTTAAAAAATAAATTTGGTTACGACTTAAGCAAAGTTTTGGGCCAGGTCCCTTGTAATCGTACTCACAACATGGGCGATTAAGGTTAAAGCGTCTTCATACTTTTCTTACTTTTTAATTTTCCAAAAGCGCAAGTATTCCTCAGCGTCATCATCAAAGCGCAATGCAGTTTCACCGCAATGATTACACAAGAAGTGATCATTCTCGAGATCCATCTGTAGGACTTCTTCTTTCGTTTTCGCCATTAAGGAAATGCGCTTACAGTTTTCACAGAGAAAAGGCATTACCGCTGAGATAACGGTGCCTCCCACGCCAAAATTTCGAATGGCATTAAACTGTTCAATCAACGCGGTAGAAACTCGATAGTAATAGACCGGCACATTTTTTTTCCGAAGGGATTCAAAGAAAGCAATCCACTTCCGAATGCCTACTGAATTGATTCGGTAAATTTCAAAGCAGTCCAAATGAAGGGGGATTGGTTCAGCGGCGAGTGAGTTGAAATCAACATCTTCGTCGATACTGCCGACGATGCTAAAATTGGGAATGTCACTTGGTTTATAAGCTTGAATTTTCATGTTTTGCTGATGGGTTTCGTTTTGCTTGAAAGTTTTAGTTCAAGACCCTTTCCTCTCAGTCTATCAGAAGTCATGAGTTTTGTGGTAGCCGCAATCTGTATGAGTGAAGGGTTGATGCTTAGCGTCCGACGCAGCGTGCGGCCATGCCAGCTGCAGAGCGGTGACGGTACCACATTCCATCCACAAAATGCCCAATGATGTTCTCCATGCCTTGTGAAGAAGTAGTGGCTGACCATTCGCCAGTGGTTGCCCCTATAGAAGCGTCAATAGCTGGGCGCATAGATCCGTAGATTCCCATATCGGGGAGCACCATCGCTATTCCATCAAGATCTGCTTGTTCATAATCATTGAGGGTTGGAAGCCTCCATAAAACTTTATCAGTACTGGTGGCTCCCATGTAACCTTTGGCTGGTGAGTAAGTGCCGGTGGCCCAGTTTTCTGATCCTCCTGCGGTCTGATCAAAGCCAGCGCCTTCCACGCAAAGACTAATAGGCAAAGCGGGTTGTAAGGCTGACGCCGCTCCTGGCGTACAGCTTTCACTTGCAGCTACGCTGTATAAAGTGAAGGTATCTCCAGAAGCAAAAGGAGTACTTCCTTGCGTAATGGTAAAATGACAATAATTAGCCAGGCCATAAGTAGCCATCGAGCCTGCACTTCCAGTGAGAGCGCCTGAAGTGATTGCTCCGCCTTGTGCGTCCCCGCAACCGCTTCCGGCGCCAGTAACAGTAAATGAAGTGGGTGAAGTGAATTCAATATAAATATACTGGGTAATCTGTAAGCTTCCGCCCGATACTGAACTGAGGGTGCCATTTCCGGTCATATTATTTAATCCAGTTAGCGTGACTGCTGCAGCTTGTGTATTGCCCGAAGCTTGGCACCAACCGGTACTGCTGTTGACCAGAGAACTCCAGATCAATCCGGTACGCGCATCCTTCCACACCTCTTTATTGAGAGCAGAACGAGTGACGAGATTCCAAACACTTTGTCCACCGCTTCCGTAGACGCTTCCATCCCAAGTGGCGGTTGCTGCGTTTTTACTTACGCAATCTGCAATACGAACAGAAATATTCCCTGTGGTCCCGCAAGTTACCACAGGCCTGGGCGCGTATTTCATGGTGAAACCATCATAGCCATCGTGATCTTTGTTCACATCAGGAATATCGCGATAGTTAAAACCACCTGTCACTGGCAGCGCCGGTGTCTCGCTAGAGCCTGCATAAGTCACCGCCTCAGCATTTTGGGTTAGCTGACTAGACGTAGTGAGCTGAACCAAAAATTGTGGAACTACAATCATTCCTGCATTTCTGCATGCGTTAGATTGTAGAAAGGTGCCGTTGCAGTCTACAGTGCCTGTTGCACCCAAAATTTTCTGTGTGGAACAAATGTCAGATGCGGAGATAGCTGAAGAAACACCAGTATAAGTTCCACTACCCGGAAAAACAGTAGTGAGATCCCAGTTCGATCCATAACTGGTTTGCGATTTCTGGGAAGCAGAAGTCCCATTGTCAGAAATCATGACGGAAGGCTTGCATGCGACAAAGTAAATCGAACTGATGAGGAGAAGCACTTGCTTGATGAATGCTTTTTTTCTAGCAGTTTTAAAATGATTTTTCATCTTTGCCTCCCTTTCTCATCGTCCAACACACCGCACGCCAAAAGTATCAGTACTAACATCGCCGTAGGCAAGTGGAATTCCACCAGTTAGGTAATAAGTTGCACCGTTGGAATATCCTCCAGTAGTTGCAGTCCATTCATTGCTGTTGTTAGTAGTCGCCGAACCATCCGGCGACGGACGAGTTGACCCGGCGATGCCCATATCAGGCATGACAAATAACAGTCCATCAACCATTGCTTGTCGGTAATCGTTTAGAGTGGGTAATCTCCAATATACTTTATCAGTAGCCTGAGCACCCATGTAGCCCTTTGCTTGAGAATAAGTACCGCTAGCCCAGTTTTCCAAACCTCCTGCCGTTTGATCAAATACGGTTGTATTTACATCAGCGGCCATCTCTGCGCAGTAGCTGATGGGCGTAGCTGGTTGCAAACCAGAAGCGGATCCTGGAAAACAACTTGCGGCAGCTGCTAAACTGTACATCATGAATGTATCGCCCGACGCAAAAGGCGTGGATCCTTGTGTGAGCGTAAAACTGCAATAGTTTGCCCTCCCATAAGTGACGCTTGAGCCAGCAGAACCGGTTAATCCTCCTGCTGTAATTGCTCCTCCAGATCCATCATCACAACCGGAGCCATTGCCCACAACGGTAAAGGCCGTTGGCGATGTGAAGGAGATCGTGATCAGTTCATTCACCTGAGCGCTTCCCCCAGAAATAGTCCCAATGGTGCCATTTCCAGTCATCAAAGAATCCGGTGCGTGATATATACTCTGAAAAGTGAGAGCTGCATTTTGTGTATTACCTGAAGCTTGACACCAGTTTGCATTGTTGCTGATTTGAGAGCTCCAAATAAGATTAGTGCGAGTGTCTTTCCATACTTCCTTATTGGCGGCAGCCCGAGTAACGAGTTTCCAGAGCCCTTGGCCTGAGTTTCCATTAATGTTGCCATCCCAACTCGCGTTTGCTCCATTTTTACTACCGCAGTCTGCTATTCGAGCGGTAATAGTTCCGCTCGTACCGCAGGTAACAGCGGGTCTGGGAGCATATCTGACGTGGAGGCCGCTGACACCTTCATCATCTTTGTTCACATCAGGAATATCACGGTAATGAAAAGCACCAGTGGAAGGAAGGCTTGGCGTTCCGCCAGATCCAGCGTAGGTATTGACTTCAGCCCATTGTGTAAGCTGGCTTGATGTGGTGTTTTGATCTAAAAATTGAGGAAACACAATTGAGCCTGGATCTCTGCATGCATTGGACTGCAGAGTGACAGAAGTGCAATCCACAGTGCCGCTTACCCCTAAGATTGTTTTAGTCGAACATACCCCTGAAGGTAAAAGCGATGAGGTGACTCCGGTGTATGTGCCGCTTCCGGGGAACGCAGTGCTAATATCCCAACTTGATCCGTAATTGGTTTGCGATTTTTGGGATGCGGAGCTAGTGGTGCCGCCTGAAACTACATCCGCAGATTTACAACTGGAGATTAAAAATATGATCGCCAGAAAGGCTTGATAGCCAGTCATCGATGCTCTATTTTTACCTTCAAGTTGATGCAGATTCACAGCTCCCCCTTATTCGCTCACGTGCATCATCATTATCGTCAAAATACTTAATTCTAAATAGAGTGTCACAATTGACACAGCGACTTTTATAAAACTACTGTAAGTTCAGCCTATTGGTCTTAGAGATTCCGGTCGTTTTAAGGTCAGTGACCCGCCAATAGTAGATGCCCTTTTTAGAAGGGAAGAATTGCATGAAATTGAGATTGGTTTTTGAAGAATAAACCAGTTCAGTAAATGTATCATTCGAGGAGATTTCAAATAAAAACTCGCTTTGCCCCGCCGCATACGACCAGGTAAATAGCACTTCAAGTGAGGGTTTAAAGTGTTTCATTGAATCATGCAAAGGGAGTTTTAATTGTGGTGAAACTGGTTCAACGATTTTAGGCCCCGCCGCCAGAATGCTAACTGGCTTGCCCACTTCTTTGTCTGCCTCATTTATTTTAACGTCAGCCTGATTCATTTCTATTTCTATTGAATGTGAATTTGAAGCGCTTGGAATGGGGCTACTTGATTGACTTACCCTTGCTTCTTCAAGTGCTTTTGTCTCCGGTTTTAAAACTTCCACTTGGCTACTTTTGACTTGCTTCACTTTTACCGATTTCTCGGGTGAAGATCCTTTTACTTGCCCTTGGTCTACCGTTATTTCAAAATGGTATTTTTCGGGTTCCGTCGCGTCTCCTTGCGCCTTCACTTCAACCATCGTATCAGGGGCTAGCTCCACTTTACTTCCATCCAAAAAATAAAGAGTGAGGCCACTCTCGTGACCCGTCATGATTGAGTCATTATTAAAAACAGATTGTTTTTCTTTGAGGGGTCTAAACTCAGGGGTGAGGTATTCTTTTCGGCGTGCTGAATCGTGAACTGCACGCGCTTCAGCTAGCTTATTTTTTGAATATTTTTCATCCAAATTAAACCAATGCAAAACTTGCTCAAAACCAATGGTAATGGCCGAGAAACTCATCAAAACGATGATCGAACTTAAGGCTAATAATGCTTTCTCTAGTTTACCTAATTTCGTCATTCCTTCTTTCCAAAACTAAAAACGTAACATCGTCTTCAAGGTGCGCGCCCTGATTGAGGGGAATCAGCTCGTTCTTTACTTCGGTGACGAGTTCAATTCCTGTCTTTCCTAAATGCCGCTCTAAAAAATTTCGAAAGCCTTTTCTTTTCAGCGTTTCTTGGCCAACGCCGAGGTCCTGAATGCCGTCTGTAAACAGCACTAAGCGGTCTGAAGCTGATTCTAATTTTCCATCTAGTACCTCAAAGTCACCATCAATGTCGGCAGTATCACCCAAGCGATAACCACTCACGCTCAACGAGCGAATTTCATTTTTACTTGCGCTTAAAAGGTAGCTAGGGTTGTGGCCAGCACTTGAATATTGAAATTGTCCGGACTCAAGATCAAGAACGATGCAAAATGCGGTCATATTCAATTCAGAAGCGGTGCACTCCATTACCACTGTATTCAGTATTTTCAAAAGTTCGCCCGGATTGTGTTGGATGGAACCTGTGCAATTCACTTCATTTTGAAGCATTGCCAAATAACCCCTCGTCGTTGCCACGAGCATTGCACTTGCGTAACCATGGCCAGTTACATCTCCAATAAATAATGCTAGTTGCTTCTCACACTTCACGAACCCCCACCAGTCACCACCGCATTGATCCGCGGGCAAATACATGCTCGAGATATGATAGCGATCAAAATCAATTTCACTTTTTGGAATAAATAATCGTTGCAGTGCTCCTGCAATTTCTAATTGGCCTTCTATTTTCGTTTTTTCAATTTCAGACTCAATGAGTTTCTTAATTTTTTGAGCCATTCCCTTTACTGACTCAGCAAGGATCTTGGTTTCATCCTGAGTATTAACTTCAATCGGAGCATCAAAGTCACCGTTCGCGATTTTTTGGGTAGCCTCGGAGATCAAAGTAATCGGGTCAGTGACTTTTTTCGCCACGATAATGGATGCTGCAATTGCAAGTCCAATAGATAAAAGCGCAAGGAGTGCAATTTGAAGTCCCAAAATATAGGCAGGCCGGTAAGCGGTAACGGTATCGGCGACGGATACTACCTTCCCCCAAGCCCCAATGGCAGAATATGCCCAAAGGCCCACGAAGTTATTTTCAGACTTCTCGAACGATCCGGTTTGGAATGTGGAAACCAGTGCCTGTTGGAGTGACCCAGGCAAGGAGCGAATGCGAGTTTCAACTTGATCATTACAAAACAAGATGGGCGATCCGCTCTGGCTATAAAAAGCAACCGAGCTTGAAGCGCAATCATTTCGGATTTTTTCAAAACTCATTTCAACTGCCACTACAGCATTCTCGGACGGAAAAAGGACCAATACGTCGGTGGGAGTCGATCCTCTCACTAAGTTCACTGCTTTGATTTTATCGATCCAATCATTCTCAATTTTAAAGCCCTTTGAAATTCGCTCACCATGAGTTTCATACCATTGTTTTTTTAATCCTTGTTTGCCCCAGATGCCCACCCCTTGAATCAAGGAGCTCGGGCGCTCGACATCTTTAAAAATGTTTTCAAGTGTAGGAAGAAGCTTGTCTTCCGTGATTTGTAATGAAAAAACTTTTGCTGCTATTTCCTCGGCGCGTGAAAACTCATTTTCAAATTGTTTGGCATAGCTTTGAGTTTGAAGTTGCTCGGTTTGAAAGGTATAGGCGCGGCTTTCTTTTTTTAGAATTTGGATCGACATGAAAGCGTTGACGGCGATTAAGCTTGCGACCAAGATCATCGTCAGTAAAATTAGTTTAGTAGATATATGTTTCATGTATCATTCTCCAAATCGATAACCCATTAAAAATCCATAGCTGTGTTCACTGTAATTCACTTGGTTTGAATCGCTGATTTGAGAAGTGGCCCCAATCCAATTCAAATCGATGCCGATAGAAAAGTGGCGTGAAATGGCGGGAATGGTTAGCTTACCGGATATATTCCACCATGTATCTGCCAAGTTTGGAAAACCCTGAAAGAAGGGGCTGCAACCCGCGCTCACCGTCCAACGGCGTGACTCTGGTAAAAGCATGAGCTTGATCGCGGGCCCTTCAAAATCTTTGATCCCGTACAAACCAGTTCCTGTGGTGGTTACATAACTCATCCCAAGACCGAACAAGATGCTGTTCTTGTTTTGCATGGTCGTCATGATTCTCTCCGCATATCCATTACCGATGTAGGTCGTATTCAAGCCGCCGAGGGCCATCATCCGAAATTCACCTTCAAACAGGAGTTTGAAGCGGTTGGGTGAAAGTGACAACGCATTCAGGTAAACCTCAAGTTGGTGGCCTTGAATGAGTGCTGTTGGATGCGCCGTCGTTTGAAATGTATTTTCGTGCGAAACAATTCCGCCACCCAACATCATATGAACCAAATATTTGCTATAATAGCGCAGTGGCGGTGGAGCGGGCGCTATGCGGGCAGCAGGCCTCGGAGAACGCGTGGGCTTGACGATTGGAAGTGGTGGCGGGGGCGGCGGCAACGGGGGAGGCAAAACTATAAGGGGAAGTGGTTTTTTCACTACAGGACGTGGTTTCATCTTAAGATAGATCTGACCTAGCGATTTTCCATTGCTATCTATTACTGCAAAAACTTTCTCACGATCGTTACCATTTTTTACCGCTGCAACATTAAAGAGGGTGGGCGCAGAAGTAAAAATCTGAACTTCGTTCTTATTGCAATAAACCGCCGCAATAAAAAAAGTACCGGTCAAATTCTTTTTAAGTTGATAGTCATTACAGTTACGATCCATGAGTACTTCTGGATGACTATAGGGCAGACTGATAATGTAATGAACTTGAGTGGGTTCTGCTTGGGGTGGATAAATGGAAGAGCCCTCGGTGAGGCATACCGATATTTTCTGGCCCAGGTCTTCAAAACGAATTCGTGCACAAGGCGTCTTTTCACCAGGGGTCCACTGCCAAAAGAAAGGAGCTGATAATTTGAGCACCTCACCTGATTCATCTACCCTTAAGATTTTTGAATTTGCCATACCGTTCGCGGCACTCATGGATTGAGCCGTTAGCAATAGTGCAGAATACGCGATGAAATGTATTAATTTCATTGTCAGTTACGTACTAGGATTAGAACACATTTGTGGTTTCTTCTGTATACCAAATGTAGTTCTGTATCGATTTTTGTGGGATTTACAGTGTTTTCAAATACTCGATCAGGTCTTGTTTTTGGTCTGGAGAAAATTTCTCTTGGCCATTTTTGGTAAAAATCTTTTCGAAGTGCCCCTGATTAGATAGCCCCGATTTCCGGGTATCAAATAAATGATCGGGGTCATTTCTCCATGAAGCGGGAGTCAGTTTGCCCACGGGGTACCCCATGCATTGCAGATCGTAATCAGTATTTTTGTTGATCGCTTTGCCCGAATAGTAAGTCACTGGGCGCTGTTCCGGGGCCGTCATGAGTGCGCACAAATTAGGAATGGAGTTGTTATGGAGGTAAGGGTACCGGGCCCAAATTCCAACAAGAGGCGGCGGAACATAGCCATTTTGTTTTTCAATTACAATGTGATGTTCTTGGGAGAAGCGCAGTGGGTTCAAGCTGTCTGCAAGAACTTGCATTCCTTCTCTACGGTTTGAATCGGTATCCACATTCGTGATCGGTGTGTTTTCGGGGTAACGCACTTCAATGGTGTCGACGACCGAGAGTTCAGGTTTTTTCATTTTCATTGCTGAAAAATGAGTAGCATCCAGCGACCAGGCTTTGCCATAAACTCCATGGCATTGAGCGCAGCTATGAATGTAGAGTTTCTCTCCGCGTTTCGCTCGCTCAATGTGGATGGAGTTCTCACCAAAAAAATCTTTGAATTGCGGGGCCTCAGTTGCAAACACTGCGGTGGTGAGGTCTTGAACCACATCGGTATTGAGCGCGAGCCATTCTAGCAATTGAGGAAGATCAACGCCTCGGCCAATTTCATTCCACAAGAAATTAGTGAAAATAGGATTTCCCGTAGTCACGCTTCCGTCTGAGAGCCAACGATTTTTATATTTTACATTCCACCAAACGGCCGGTTTGCTGTCGGCCACAAAAGTATCAAGCTGACTAGGGCGGGGGTTTCTCGCGTTGATTGCTGTTCGTTCCGCGTCGAGCGTGGGGGCACGCTTTGCAAGTGAGCGGGCCACTTGCGCAAGCGAGGTGTCTAAGCCCAAAGCGGCAGGCGCTTTGGCTGCAATCGAGCACATTCTGATCCGTGCTTGACGGTACATCACGAGTTCTGCGTGATTCGCTCCGGTCATGGATGCAAAAAGTGCAGGAGTGGTATATTTCAGGGCTGTTTGCCCATGAGAGAAAAATAAATTGGCGCGGGGAAAGCGATTCGTCATTCCGATAATCTGCTTTCCAAACAACTCGCTCGAATGGCAGGCAGCGCAGCTGAGAGTAGCACCCTGAACCCCATGCCTTTCCATCACAGATACACCCATCGGATACGGGTGCGGATCACTAGCAGGATAGGGGACGAGTCCCAACCAATCCCAGAAACCATTAAAGTTTTGAAAGTCTTTCGTGAGCGAAAGTATTGCTTTCATGAAGCCAAAAAGTGGGTCGCTTGGGCCCATATTGAGTATAGTCAGGCTGCTTCGAGCGGGCAAAAGTAGGCCGGTTACCTTGACTGGATAATTCAGTGCATGGAGTTTTCCGAGCCTGATTTTTTCCTTGAGGGTAGGTTCGTCCCATTCATAGGGATTGGCTCTGCCGTTCGGCGCGATTTTTGCTGAAGTACTCCAGTCGGGTTCAATGCCTACCTGGGCTAAAGAGGGAGATGGATGTGCAGTTACTACTGAAAACAGCAAAAATAATGTCGAAGTAATTCTAGCTAGATTCATTTCTCTCCCCCCGGTGAAATGTGATTACTTCTCTTTCTCTCTCGATGATTTTGGAATGTCAATGGTGGCTTTTTTTGTAAAATTAGGTGAAATTGGTGTCTGCATGAAACTCCCAAAATCGAAGATCAAAAAAGTGGGCTTGGTGGTGAAACACAGCAATGAAAATGCAGCCGTTTTAGCGCTGGATATTGCACATAATTTGCTCAACCGAGGTTTAAGTGTATTTGTGGCGGACGAAAGCTCAAAGATTGCCAGGCTTGAAGCTAAAATTAAAATCATTAAAAAAGCGGAACTTCCTAAAAAAGTAGATTTGATTATTGTTCTGGGGGGGGATGGCACTTATCTTAGCGCTGCGCGTCTTATGAA
This sequence comes from Oligoflexia bacterium, assembly GCA_903845155.1. Taxonomy (GTDB): domain Bacteria; phylum Bdellovibrionota; class UBA1018; order UBA1018; family CAIMNF01; genus CAIMNF01. The sequence continues at coordinate 12,070 of CAIMWN010000251.1, read as the reverse complement.
AACGATCAGCATCCCTATTTTAGGCGTAAATATGGGTACTTTGGGCTTCCTGACTGAGGTCAGAAAAGAAGAGGTCTACGATGCTCTTAATAAAATTCTAGCCCAACCGGAGATCAAGTGTTCAGAGCGCGTGATGCTGGAAGTCAGTCTGATCCGCAAGGGGAAGGTAATCCTGAAGAGCTTAGTGGTGAACGATGCAGTGATTTCAAAGGGCGCAATTGCCCGGGTGATCGGAATTAAAGTCGATGTAAATGGTGAGTGGGCAAACACCGTTCGTGCAGACGGAATCATTGTCAGTACCCCAACGGGATCAACAGCGTACTCGCTGTCGGCAGGCGGCCCTATTATTATGCCTTCACTGGGCTGTATGCTTCTTACCCCTATTTGCCCACACGGGCTCACTCAGCGAACTTTGGTGCTTACCGATAATGTTACCGTTGATCTCACTTTAGATCACATGCCAGGACATGTGTACCTGACCTTAGACGGACAAGAGGCGATTGATTTGAAAAATGGGGACTTAGTACAAGTGACTCGCTTTAAAAAACATCGTTTGAAAGTAGTGAAGGCCCCGAACCGCGATTACTTTACTTTATTGCGTGAAAAATTGAATTTTGGCGGCAAGGGCGCGTAGAAATTTGAAAACAGCAAAGCTATTTTTTAAGGAGAGCTATGTTACAAACCATTAAAATCAAAAATTTTGCACTAATTGAGAACGCGGAGATTCCCTTCTCATCGGGCCTCAATATTATGTCTGGCGAGACCGGCGCAGGTAAATCGATTGTGTTAGGAGCCATCTCCTTGTTGCTGGGCGGACGCGCTAACAGTGAAGTCATCAGAACCGGTGCCGATGAGGCGATCGTGGAGGGGTATTTTGAAACGGAGGAGCTTCCTTGGTTGAAATCTCGATTGAAAGAAATTGGAATTGAAAGCGATTCCAGCGAACTACTCATTAAGCGTTCTGTTCATCGAAATGGTAAAAATAGAATTTACATCAATGGTGAACTCGCCACTTTAAATATGCTTCAAGAAGTATGCGAAGGCTTAGTTGATTTATGTGGCCAAAATGAGCACCAATCACTTTTCAAAGCAAATGTTCAAATTGACCTATTAGATCGTTTTACTTCTCTCGGCAGCACTTCTGATAAAGTTCGCCTTCAATATTTGACTACCATTGCTCTACGCGATGAGTGGGAAGCTTTAAAGCGTAAAGAAGAGGAGCGCGTTCAAAGATTAGAGTTCATTAAGTTTCAAATTCAAGAATTATCGGAAGTGAATCTTGAAGCGGGCGAAGACGAAACCCTTCAGCAGGAAAAGAAATTACTGCAGTCGCATGAACAGCGCTTGTCACTTGCGAATCAAATTGATTCTACCCTCGATGGCGATGAGGGCGTCTTGAATAGTTTGAAGCTCGCGCTCACCAAAGCAAAGTTACTGAATCAAATTGATGAAAATATTGGCGAACTCTATGCCTCTCTCGAACGCGCGCTCGCTGAAGTGGAAGAAGCCACGCGTTTGGCACGCCATTATGTGGGACAAGCAGATTTGAGCCCTGAACGCTTAGAAACCGTGCAGGAACGGCTAAGCATGATCACGAATTTAAAAAGAAAATATGGCCAAACCATTGAAGAAATCATCCTTCATCAGCAGAAGCTTGCAGCTGAAATGGACCTTCTTGAAAATTTAAGTTCACGCCTTGAGGGGCTGGAAGAGAGATTTCAAAAGGAAAAAACGATCGTTTTAAAATCAGCGAAAGACCTTTTCTTAAAACGCAAAAAAGGCGCCGAAGGGTTTTCTAAAGCAGTCATGAAAGAGTTGAAAGAGCTTCGCATGGAAGACGCAAGTATTGAACTTGATCTGCAATTTCAGGAAGACATTACGGCTTGGGGGTCTGAATCGCTCGGAACTGCGATTGCTTTTGGTGTAAAAACCAATCTAGGTGAAGAGAAAAAGTCCATTCAGAAAATTGTATCGGGAGGAGAGCTTTCCCGTCTGATGCTCGCTATTAGACGGGTGATTGCAGACAAAGGCGGAATCGGTGTTTATCTATTTGATGAAATTGATGCGGGTCTGGGCGGCCAGACAGCATTCACGGTCGGGAAAAAATTAAAGAGTGTGGCGGCTTACAATCAAGTGATCTGTATTACCCACGTTCCACAGGTTGCTTGTTTTGCGGATCATCATCTCTCTATTAGTAAGCGCACGGTAAAGGGACGCACTGTAACTGAGGTCACCACTCTTAATTTGACCGAACGCCGAGAAGAAATCGCCCGCATGCTCGGTTCTGAAAAAATCACGCCTTCGGCAATTAAAAATGCGAAAGATCTTATGGAGAGCGCGCAGGTTTAACGAAAAACGTTCAACTCTGGGTTAGTTTTAAGAGTCACTTTAGGCTTCTTTTTTACACAGCAATAGTGTACTGTTCGCCTATGTTATCGAAGCCTGTTTCTCAGATTACATTTACACTGTGTTTGCTTAGCTTCAGTCTCACCCACTTTTCGGTACCCGCTGCAGCTACCACAGTGGGAACATTCTATTCTGAACCCGTACATATCCGCCTGGATGGCAAAACCTTGATCGCGCCCAGCACGATTCTAATCCAGCCCAGCCAATTTGATCGCTACGCGCTCTCCATCCAATTTACGGATGATTTTAAGGTGCTCGCGGCACACGATAGTTGGAAAGATAAACTCAAAGATAAAATTATTTCCAGTGATGATTCCCTTCTTTCAAGCTTGGTCTGCGATCAGGCATTTCTGTTCAAAGGAGTGCGCCAGCCTAAAACTGTCTTTAAGTTAATGAAGACCAGGCCTGGCAATGCGACTCAATTTATTCTTTCTCCTCAAACGACTGCATGCGAGTTAACCCTTAGACATGGCAAATTAAGCCAAAAGGTTCAACTCAGAGCAGCTCCAGCGTCTTTCGCCTATCTAAATTCAATTAGCACCGAAGCTCAATCCTGCATTCAAATCGAGCGCCAGGGTAAAAACGCATTACTCGATGCTTTTAGTAGTATTAATAATGGTCAAACGACTTGCACCTATCCTCTTCAATCCATTGAAAACTTAGAAAATAAAATTGATGGTTTACAAGGGAAGATGGCCACGCTCCTCGGTGAACAGCTCAGTCCTGAGTTTTTGGCGCTGAAGAACGCCTATGCTCCTCTCGACTTTAGCAAAGCTCCCAAATTAGATGCCATTCTCATTTCAGCGTTGGTGTTTAGAGCTGACTACTCAGGTGTGCTGATTTCTCGTGCACTTGAATATCATGCAAAACGAGGAACCCAAGTCAGAATCCTCATTTCTGATGTGATCAGTTTGATTAAGGACAAAGCACTTTTTGATCGACTGATGACCAGTTCACCCAATATTAAAGTTCAGTTGTATGAGTGGAATGATGTGTCTGGTGCAGGCGAGGGGACTTTTGTTTCTCCACTCCATCGTGTCATGCACAGTAAACTTTTTATCACCCTTTCTAAGACTGATCGTTCGTTGAATACACTGATTCATGGAGGACGCAATATCCACGATGGTTTTGCATTAAAAAAGGCAGTTCAAAATAACAACAAACTTCTTCCCTATGTAAATTACGGCGATAATTTGGATGAGAGTTGGGCGTCTTGGCGTGATTTTGAACTAAAGATTCAAGAGCCGAACTTTGTGGACGCGGTGGCTGAGCATTTTATGCACTTGTGGAATCGCGATGCAAAGATCAATGCGGTTGCGCCGCTAAAGAAAATCGAGACTACGCAAAAATTAAATGAAGATCACACCCTCAGTTTTGTAAGTTCTGTGAACTTAAATCATCGGAGCTTCATCCACGACATTGAAGACGGAATATTAATTTATAGCCCCGCCTATACCCATAAACTCCTCGATGTGGTCGCCTCCTATGGCGATAGTACTCGCTTAGTGACTCATGCGATGAAGACCGTGTGGTGGCGCAAAATGGTGGTGGATGTGCTGAAGGACGAGTTCTAAGAGAAATGAGTGGGGCGTTCTGAGTGCTTTCTGTCTTGAGTAGCTAGTTCAATTATTCTCGTCTGGTAAGGCAACTAACTTGCCACTCTGAACGCTATAAAGAGTGAGCTTACGGGCACAGCGGTGATTTTGAATCGCCACACTTCCGGTGGCACCATCGACTGCAGAAATGGTTTCAAGTTTTTTAGTAAACTCATCGCGATTAGAGGGCGCTTGCGAAAGGGTTTTAATGACGAGTTCAGCCGAATCAAATGCAATGGCTTCGAGTTCAGCAGGGTTGGCAGAGTAAGTGCTCTTGTATAGATCTGTAAACTGTAAACTCGACGCAGAAGGTGAAAGTGTATTGAATCCTACCGGAAACACGGCGCCTTCTACATTGTCTTGGGCGCGCTGAATGAGTTGTGATGAATTCCAGGCACTCGTTCCTAAGAATGAAATTTTCTTTGCGTCCCGGTATGCAAATGTGGGAATGATCTGTCCCACGGTTTTTGCTTCATCGGCGATGAAGACCGCATCAAAATCAATAATGGGTGGGAGTGTATAGTATTGGGCGGTTTTCATGGTCTTGCGCGTGATATTCATTTCACTTCGCTTAGCCGCTAACTCTTCTAATTCTTTGGCACGCGCTTCAGTATAGAACAACCCTAATGTTCGATCGACTGGTTTTCTAAAATCAGTATCATTCGGGTCATATAATTCGAATTCTTTGATTTCACCATTCCTGAATTCTACTTCGTCCCAAAACGCATTTGCCATTTCTTCGCCCGACTTATTTGATGGGGCCAAGATCGCAAATTTACTATAGCCCTTGGTTTTCATTGCATACTCAACAATACGTGATGCTTGATCACGAGTAGAGATGGAGCAAGAAAAGAGGTGGGAGTTTACCGGGCCTTGCGACTGAGCAATCGAGAGGAGCGCGACTTGATAATAAGCGGCATTAGCAGAGAGTCCTTCAATCCCTTTGCTGAGAATCGGGCCAATCACTGCAATTACTTTTTCCACTTCGATTAATTTTTTGAGCCCTTCGAGTTGCGATTCAGGGGTGTCTCCGCTGTCGACCGGGACCAATTCATAGGTTTTGGCGCGATCGTCACCTGAATGCTGAAAGGCAAGTTCAATCGCTCGCTGCGCCTTTTTTCCGAAGCTTTCATATTTTCCGCTTAAGGGGAGAAGCAGTCCAATGCGTGTCTTCACGACATCACCATGAAAAATCTCGGTAGGAGTAGGCATTACTACCACTGCAGTGCCGGCATCAGAACTTAGAGTCTGAGGTGAAGCGCCGGGAGTCACTTTAGAGTCAGGAGCGGGTACGCTATTGAGCTCGGATCCTAATTTCTCTTTTAGGCTCAGAATTTTGTGTTGTTGAGTCGTATCCAGATTTTGAAGTTTAATTTGATCTAATGTTTTGAGTGCCTCTGCTGGCCGGGCCGCGTCCATTTGTGCAGTGGCAATATTATACTGGTAATAGCTATTGTATTCAGGAACGCGATTATCATTGAGTGCTTTTCTAAAGGATGTTTCCGATTGAAGCGGTTTCTTTTGAGCGAGTAAAATCAGTCCGCGAAGATTCCAATATTCAGCGCGATCATTGGCGCGTAATTGGTCTTCGTGAATGGCATCAAGGTGCGCGAGTGCGTTGGCGTAATCGCCCTTTTGATAAAGAGTTTGAGTGTTTTTGATGGCATCATCTTTTGAAATGAGTGGCGCACTCTTTTGTTCTTCATGGGGGGTGTACGTTTTAGTTCGGGGTGGATTCTCGGCACAAGATGAAAGGAGAATTGATCCAAGAATAAGCGCTAAGCCAGTTGATTTCATATCCTTTGATCGTACCGCCTGCGATTGGGGGATCGCAAGAGGGGAAGTTTAATTGCGCTTTGCATCTAATGTTGGTGGGGTTTGCTTTGACGGCGTGGGGCTAGTTTTCTTGGTGGCCGATTTGAGTTTAATCGACTTATAGATCGGGAACGACATGTGATCAAAACGGATTTGCTCTACTTCTGGACGAGAGTAGAAAATCTCTTGGCCGAAGGCTAAGGGATAGACGACGCTCTCGTCTTGAATATATAACTTTTGTGCGCGATCAAATGCATCTTGCGCCTCTTTCTTATCCTTAGAGTACATTCCTTCATTCAGGAGCTGTGGGAAAAATACATTGTCAAAAATGAGGCGGCTATTCGATGTCGTTGGGCTATACGGTTTTAAAAAATCTTGAGCTTCAGGAGTCTTTCCGACCCAGTTGATTATGGTGAGATCGTAATCATGAAGTGCAGCATAGGTACTGTAGTCGGCTGCGCGCAATTCTGACAGTTCAACATTGAGTCCTAAATTTTTGGTAATTTGATCTTTGATTGCATTGCCGAGCTGAGGGAAAGGATCGACGAGACGGGTAAGAATTTGCAGCTTCGCTTTTTTACCTTTGATGAAGCCAGCTTTTGCGAGTGCTTTTTTTGCTTCTGTAGGATTGAAGCTAGGAACGATGCTGGTCGATGAAGCCCTGAGCGGTGGCGGAATTAAATTATCGGCGTAAACTAAATTTTCACCCTTCACTTGTTTTAATACTTCGCGGATATTGATCGATTGAAAAATAGCTTGTCTAAAATCGCGGCTATTCATGGGGTATTTTTTTGCATTTACCGTCATGGAGAAATGCTGGAGGGTGGGCACCTTGAGCCGCTTGCTCAGTTTTATTTTTTCGGTTTCTGGTGAGGAATGAATGAAAGGAAAGAATCCTTCTTGATACATTTTCAATGTTTTTTCATGATCAAGACTAAAGTAAATGTGAACTTCATTGTTTTCAACCGGCTTTGAATAGAAGGGGTTCTTCTTTAACACCATTTCTTTTCCGACATCGTAAGAATCAAGGATGTAAGGCCCATTGCTCACCATCACGCCGGGTTTCGACCAGTTATTGCCGTATTTCTCCATTTTATCTTTTCTTACCGGAAAGAGTGGCCAAAAAACGGTGTGTGATTCCCAGTTGCGGCTGGGGTGAGCAAGTTTGACGAATAAAGTTTGATCATTCAATGCCTTCACGCCCACCTTCTCCGCTTGTTCAATTTTCTTGTCGTGAAAGTCCTCTGCATTCTCAATGTCGAAAAGATAATAGTTATAAAGGGAAGAATTCTGCGGTGAAATGAGTTTAATCCATGAATCCACAAAGTCTTGTGCATAGACAGGACGACCATCCGACCATTTCGCGGATGGAGAAATTTTAAAGGTATATTCCGTGAAGTCGGTATTTTTTGAGACAGACTCGGCCACTTCGGCTTCTAGTTTTCCTGTAGTGGGATTGTATGAAAAGAGACCTTCAGCAAGATTAACAACGATGGGCGCTTCAATGGTAGTAACGAGACCATTCCAATCTAAGGTAGCAGGGGAGTCTGGCATTGCAACGTGAAGCACCTCTCCGAAAGAGAGTGCACTTGAAAATAAAATGCAGAAGACCAAAAAATATTTCACTTTACTCCATCAATCAAAGATTCGCTTCACGCGTTCAAAAAAACCATGATGAAGAGGATGTGCTTTTCCATCTTGCTTTGCGAGTTCATCAAATTTTCGAAGTGCTTCCGTTTGTTCCGGATTCAGTTTAACTGGAACTTCGACCATTACGCGGACATGCTGGTCACCACGACCCCCACGACCTAAATGCGCGAGGCCTTTTCCTTTGAGGCGAAACACTTTGTGTGACTGGGTCCCGGCAGGAATTTTCATCTGCACTTTACCATCGATGGTAGGGACGTCAATTTCTGCGCCGAGTGCCGCTTGGACAAAGGTAATCGGAACATCACAAATCACTTCTGCGCCATCGCGTCTGAAGAAATCGTGTTCAAGCACATTGATCACAATATAAAGATCGCCCGGAGGGCCACCTTGTTCGCCTGCTTCGCCCTCATTGCTGAGCTTTAAGCGTTGGCCCGTATCAATCCCGGCAGGAATGGTAACAGACAGTTGAGAAGTTTTCTTTTGCTTACCAGCACCCTTACAAGTTCCACACGGAGAGGCAATGATTTGTCCGGTACCGTGACAATTGGTGCAGGGACGAGAAACAGCGAAAAACCCTTGTTGGAAAGTCATTTCTCCACGACCCTGACAAGTTTTACAGGTTTCAGGTGATGTTCCTGGCTTTGCGCCCGAGCCATGACAGGTTTCACAGTCGACGCGTTTGTTGATCGTAATTACTTTTTCTACGCCCTGATGAGCCTCTTCAAAAGTAATGTCAACTTGAGTCTCTAGGTCATTGCCCGCGCGAGCGCGTCTTCCACCACGGCTTCTGCCACCGCGACCGCCGCCTCCACCAAAAAGATCACCAAAAATGTCGCCGAAAATATCACCAAAGTCTGCCGACCCGCCAAACCCGCCGGCACCACCAAACGGACCTTGTCCGCCACCACCACCCATGTTGGCAGCTTGATGTCCGAATTGATCATACATTTGTTTTTTCTTGGGGTCAGAAAGGACTTCATAAGCTTCACTCAGCTCTTTGAATTTCTCTTCCGATTTTTTGTCGCCTGGATTTTTATCTGGATGATATTGAATGGCAAGTTTCCGGTAAGCTTTTTTCAGTTCTTCCGGGCTTACCCCTTTGGCTACTCCAAGAATGTCATAATAGTCGCGTTTTTCAGCCATTTTTCATTTATCACTTTGTGGGTTAGACCCGGAAAAGGCCCGTGAACCTTTTAGATCCACGAGCCCTCTGCGAAGTCGTTAAAAACGTACGATTATACTTGTTTGAAATCCGCATCGATGACGTCGTCATCTTTTTTGCCTGCTTCTGCGCCCGCACCGTGGTGAGCATCAGAGTGAGCAGAAGCGTCTGGTCCAGCGCCGCCTGTTGCTCCTGCACCAGCAGCACCTGCGTTTGCATAAAGGATTTCAGCCATTTTATTTGAAGCAGTAGTCAGCGCTTCCGTTGCTTTTTCGATTTCTGAAAGCTCAGTGCTGGTGGTGAATTTGCGAGCTTCAGTCAGCGCTGCTTCTACTTTTGTTTTTTCTTCGGCAGGAATTTTCTCGCCGCTTTCTTTCACTGTTTTTTCAATCGAATAGATCAAACCATCGAGAGTGTTGCGTGCGTTCACCAGCTGTTTACGTTTTTCGTCTTCAGCTTTGTGTTCTTCTGCATCACGCTGCATCTTCTTGATTTCTTCTTCTGAAAGACCCGATGAAGAAGTAATTTTAATCGATTGCTCTTTGCCAGTTCCAAGGTCCTTCGCACCTACGTGAACGATACCGTTCGCATCGATGTCGAAAGTAACTTCCACTTGTGGCATTCCGCGAGGAGCAGCTGGGATACCGACTAAGTCGAAACGGCCGAGTGATTTATTGTGTTCCGCAAAATCACGCTCACCTTGAAGGACATGGATGGTCACTGCAGTTTGATTATCGGCTGCAGTAGAGAAGGTCTGTGATTTTTTAGAAGGAATAGTAGTGTTCTTCTCGATGAGTTTCGTGAACACGCCACCCATGGTTTCAATACCAAGAGAGAGTGGAGTTACGTCAAGCAGGAGAACGTCCTTCACTTCACCACGGAGTACACCACCCTGAATCGCAGCACCAACGGCAACGACTTCATCGGGGTTCACACCTTTGTGCGCTTCTTTACCAAAAATTTCTTTCACTTTTTGTTGAACGCGCGGCATACGAGTCATCCCGCCGACGAGGATTACTTCATCAATTTGCTCTTTCTTGAGGCCCGCATCTTTGAGTGCAGTTTCGCAAGGAGCGATGAGTGCTTGAATCAATGGATCTACCAATTGTTCCAATTTCGCGCGGCTGAGTTTTAAGTTCAAGTGTTTAGGACCTGAAGCATCAGCAGTCACGAATGGAAGATTAATGTCAGTTTCAGTTACAGAAGAAAGCTCATGTTTTGCTTTCTCAGCAGCTTCCTTCAAACGTTGAAGCGCCATTTTGTCTTTCAAAAGGTCGATACCAGATTCCTTTTTGAACTCTTCTGAAATCCAGTTAATGATTTTTTGATCGAAGTTACCGCCGCCGAGGAAAGTGTCCCCGTTGGTAGATTTCACTTCGAACACACCATCACCGAGTTCGAGGACAGATACGTCGAAAGTACCACCACCCAAATCGAATACTGCGATAGTCATGTTCTTACCTTGTTTATCTAATCCATAGGCAAGAGCAGCAGCAGTTGGCTCATTGATGATCCGTTTCACATCAAGACCTGCAATTCGTCCTGCATCTTTCGTTGCTTGTCGTTGAGCATCGTTGAAGTAAGCAGGAACGGTTACCACCGCCTCAGTCACGGGCTCACCCAAATAATCTTCAGCAGTCTTCTTCATTTTTTGAAGAATCATTGCTGAAATTTCTTGAGGAGAGTAATCGCGGTCATTTACTTTTACCCACGCATCTCCGTTTTTCGCCTCTACCACTTTAAACGGCGCTACTTTTACAAACTCGGTGATTTCTTTTGAAGTGAACTTGCGTCCAATCAAACGTTTCACTTCAAACAAAGTTTTGTCAGGGTTAGTCACCGCTTGGCGTTTTGCTGCTTGGCCGACTACTTTTTCGCCGCTTGGCAGGAAGCCCACCACCGAAGGAGTGGTATTTCCACCTTCAGAGTTCGCAATAACCTTCGGCTCTCCACCCTCTAATACTGACACACATGAATTGGTCGTTCCTAAATCGATTCCTATAATTTTTCCCATAATACTGTCCTTTCGCGCCCTTATGTCTAAATTTTGCTGAGCGACTTGCTTATTGTTGTTAATGGTTTCTATTTTATTTTTGTCAACTGCACGGAAAACTTTGAAATGGTTTCGCTTTAATTTGCTGCAGGGGTCCCGGTGCTGACGAGGACGCGGCTGGCCCTCAGGAGACGACCATGAAGCGTGTAGCCCTTTTGTTGCTCCTGCACAACGGTGCCCTGTGGCAATTCACTTGGAATCTGTCCCACTGCTTCATGAAACTCAGGGTTAAACGACTGCTTTTCGGTATGGATGGTTTGGACGCCTTGTTTCTCTAGGGCCGTCTTAAATTGTTGAGCCACCATTTTCAAACCACTGATTAAATTTGGATCAGAGTCGGGTTTGGCGAACTGGAGCGCGCGATCAAAATTATCAAGTACTGCCAAAAGGTCGTTTGCCACATTTTCCCACCCAAACTTAAGAGTGTCTTGGCGCTCCTTGATCGAGCGTTTTTTGAAATTTTCGAAGTCGGCATAAAGATAAATGTACTTTTGTTCCGCGTCTTTTAGCTTGTTTTGAAGCTCGACCATGGGATCAATAGCTTGTTTGGAATCAGCAGCTGCGGCTGAATTTACTGCGGGTTCGACCGGTTCATTTTGGGCGTTTGTATTTTCTGACATAGGTGAGTAATCCTATGGGTTCAGGTTTCAATTTGGCAAGGGGTGAGGGGCTGTTTTTACAAAATAAAAACCCCGGGGTGCCTGAATTTGCGCCTCGGGGTTAATAAAAATGAACTGAATATGAATAGGACTTTGGTCGTTCTAGATGCTGTCACTGGCCTTTTGGGCTCCGCCGACTGCAGTGCTGTTTTGCACCGCAGACCTAGGATCGATCATTTTCTTTTTGCGTAAAGTGGTACACATCGATTCCATGCTTGTGATGCTGCTCACCATTTGAGTTTTACTCTGGTTGTTTTCATTAATGCTTTTAATATCTAAACTATGAGTTTTTTGGCTCAAGTCTCTTTGTGCTCCAAAAAGTGTTTCGGTAATGGTTTTCATTTTGGGAGGTGAAGAGGTGTTGTCCACTAAGGTTTCACTGTTAATAGATGCAAGGTCTTGCTTAATGAGTGAATCGTTTTTGTCCAACATGGTTTTGTAATTGGTAAAAACGGTATCCAGTTTTGTACATTCGGCCATTTTTTTATTGAGATCTGCAACATCGATTCCCGCTTTATCCATTTCAGCACAAATGTCATTACCCACGGTCACGCAAAGTGAGCTATTGCTGGTGTTGGCAGGATCGTTATCGAGCGGGCAGTAGGTATAACTAATTACTTTGCCGTCTTTCAGCGCAATTGTTTCAAAATCGGTGCTGTTCTTTCTTACTAAGCCTTGGGTGATTCTAGTGACTTGGTCATTTGAAAACCGAGTTGCTGCGGCGGAGATG
>CAIMWN010000250.1 GCA_903845155.1 Oligoflexia bacterium | reverse complement strand
GAGTTCACTCGGTGAGAACATTCCTGTTCAGCAGGGGCGGGGGCTGGCAGCGTCGAACTCAAGATGTCATCAATAGATAGGGATTGATCCGAAGAAGTTAAATGGGCATCAGCATGGGCCAAAAGACAGGTACCCATTCCAAACGCCATACATAAAAGAGCATATTTGTGCCTATAAAACCGCATGTTGCGAACCGTAGCAAAAATCGCTTACTTTGTACACTACTTTAGTTTAATAAAATGACATTTCATTAAATCTACTCATTGTGTCCAATCGAATTGGCTCAAGCATTTTTAAAACGACTTTCGTTGCACCCTTACACTCGTCATACTAATATTTAAACCATGACCATCAACCCTAAACCGAACCCCTATCGTTGGATTGTCCTTACCTTATTTCTTTGCGTCGCAGGAGTGAGTCAGATGCTTTGGCTTAATTTTGCACCGCTCATTTCAATGATTCAAAAGCAATATCAAGTCAGCGAATCCACGGCTGGACTACTCTTGCTTGTGTTCCCGCTTGTTTATGTTTTACTGTCCATTCCCTCGGGCTCCCTGATTGACCGAAAGGGCTATCGATACAGCGTGAATTTGGGAGCAGTCTTAATGGCAGTATTCTCATGCACGCGAATTTGGAGTGGGCATTTTTGGTTACTGTTCATTTCACAACTGGGAATTGCAATAGGGCAGCCCTTTGTGGTGAACGGAATCTCGAAGCTCGTTTTAGAGTGGTTTCCAAAGGAACAAACGGCAATTGCGACAGGCTTGGGCACGATGGGAATGTTTATTGGAATGGCTCTGGGGATGGCCCTTACCCCGGCATTAGTGGAGCAATTTGGCTTTCAAAAGACCATGGAGATCTTTGCTGCAATCAGCATTTTTACTTGCATGATGTTTTTGCTCTTCGCCAAAAAAAATCCCACCCATGCCAACCTTGACTCTCAAGAAGTGACGATTCAAGAGAGCTTTTTACCTCTCCTTCAAAACCGCTCCCTTCTGAAAGTGTTTATTCTCGCGTTCTTAGGTCTTGGCTTTTTTAACGGCTTGACCACTTGGATTGAGCCAATACTCGCGCAAAGCGGAATCAATTCTGAACAGGCAGGAATGGTGGGAGGGGTTTTAATTTTGGGAGGTATTGTGGGAGCGGTAGTGATCCCCGGACTCTCGGATCATTTTAAAAGAAGAAAACCCTTTTTAGTAGGAAGTATCTGGATTGCGCTTTTAACGCTCTATCCTCTTTGCACCCTTCGCACTTATTCCGGCGTGCTCTGTCTAGCAATCATTCAAGGTTTTTTCTTTCTGCCCGCCTTTGCGCTTCTCCTTGAAGTTGCATCTGAACTTGCAGGAGAACGGCTCGCCGGATCTGCGACTGGAATATTAATGCTCTTTGGTAATGCCGGTGGTGTGTTAGTGATTTTGGCCATGGAATGGGTAAAGGGGGATGGCCCATCCTTCTTTCCAGCAGTGTTATTAGTTCTCGCTATTCTTACTATTGCCGCAGGGTTGGCTGGAATACTTCCTGAGACCCATCAGCGCCGAAAAGTTCAATGATAGCAGCCCCTCCGCTCGCTTTCACCACATTCATTCTTGAGAACCAATTTAATACATTATTAGTGAATATATAAACTATATTCATTGACAAAACGCGGAACCCCATATAGGTTCCGCCGCGGATGTTTAAATACGCATTAGCCCTCTATTTATTGGTTTCTACGGCCTCCATTGGTGAAATCACCGATGAGTTCGACCCCGTACTTCGAACCAGAATGGATGCCATGATCAGCGTATTTGAAAACGACACTCCCATTCTACAATATGGGTATATAGAAGACATTCATGATGAGCGTGGGTTTACAGCTGGCAGAGCGGGCTTTACCACCGCCAGTGGTGATCTTTTGCAGGTAGTGGAAAAATATACTGAACTCAAACCAAGAAATTCACTCACTCGATTGATCCCACGCCTGAAGGAAATCGCCCGAACTTCGAGCCCTTTTACCACTGGCTTAGAGGCACTTCCCGCACTGTGGAAACTCTCCGCCCAGGATCCTGATTTCAGAAAAGCACAAGACGAGATTGTGGACGAAGACTATTTCTTTCCAGCACTCGAAATGGCAAAAAAATATAATATCAAGACCCCACTTGGAATTTTTATCTTTTATGATGCCATGATTCAGCATGGAGACGGCGACGACGCAGATAGTTTTGATTCGATCGCCAGAACTATTATTGAACCGAATATTGAACCGCTTCAGCGGGAGGAGAAATTCCTCAGACTCTTCCTTCAATCACGGGAAAAAATCCTTTCAAACCCTTCTAATCAAGGTACACGAGAAAATTGGAAAGAATCCATTATTCGCGTGAAAATTCTTGAGCGCTTGCTTGATGAACAGAATTTTCAACTGAAGCCCCCTATCGAAATCAATGTTTATGGCGAGGATTACGAGATTTTATGAAAAACCATATTTTGAGTTTGAGCTTCCTATTCTTATTTACCTCCCTCGCGCAGGCCGCTCCCTTTACCGTAGAAACGAAAGAAGGGAAATCTACTTTCGATATCGACGATTCATTTTCGGCTGAGCAGAGCATGCTCATGAAAAATGCGCTCGTAAAACTGAGCCGAGTCGCTACGGAGGTGGGCAAATCGAACTACCTGATTTGGGTTTCTGAACGCGTCACTCGCATCCGTCCAGCCCCCGAAACTGAAGAACACGCTGGAGCAACAGCATACTACGAAGACCAATCCATCTTTGTGAAACCAGTTTTTTTTGAGAGCTACAACCAATCCGATTTTCAAATATCAATCCTCGTTCATGAAGCTCGCCATTCGGATCCCTATCCACATGTGATGTGTTCTCGTAAGTTGAGCCCCAAACTCCGTCCTGAAATGAAGAAACAAATTGCGTGCGATGGCAACGAAATGGGGGCCTATGGCACTCAATTCATCTTCTTGATAGACCTAATGAAGCAGAATTTGAACACGCAGAATCTCGAAGCTGATCTAAAAGATCTTGGGGTCAGAATCCTTGATGAAAAAGCGCGAGAAAAGCTTCAAAATACGGCTAGAACCGTGTTTCCAGACTTCTCACTTTGAATTTAGCCCCTTCCCATGCTAGATTCTAAGGATTATGGCAGACGACAAAATCCCCATGACTGTAGAAGGCAAACGCCTACTTGAAGAGGAAGTAAAATACCTCACCCAAGTGGAGCGTCCCAAAGTAATCGCGGCAATTGAATTTGCTCGCTCGCTGGGCGATTTATCCGAGAATGCAGATTATTCTGCTGCCAAGGAACGCCAAGGATTCATTGAAGGGCGCATTCAAGAAATTAATGCGAAATTTGCACTCGCTCAAGTGATCGACCAAACTGCTATTCAATCTGATAAAGTTGTATTCGGAGCTACTGTAGATCTCGAAGACGAAAATGGCCAGGCCATCACCTATCAAATTGTGGGAGTGGATGAAGCCAACATCAAGAAAAATAAAATTAGCATCACTTCTCCCGTAGCACGCTCTCTCATCGGTAAAAAGGAAGGCGATGAAGTTGAAGTCAACGCTCCCAAAGGGCAAATTAGCTACACTGTGGTTGCAATCAAGTACGTCTAGCTCTTTGAATTAACTATCATGGCGACTCAAACCGGCACCCCAAAACCAAAAACGCCCGCTCGGAATACCGATCCCTTATCGACTCCGGTGCAATTTATTAAAGGAGTTGGGCCCAAACTGGCGCAGGTGTTTTCCTCCCGAGATCTCAGCACTGTGCGGGACTTACTCTATTTTTTTCCACGTAAATATGAAGACCGCTCACAAATGGTACTGGTAAAAAATTTACAGGAAGGCTCCACCGCTTCTGTAGAACTGACTGCGCACCAACACTTCACGCGTCCACTCCGGGGGAAATTCTCAAAACTTTTTGAAGTGAAGGCTTATGACCAAGAAAAACAATGGCTATCGCTGAAATGGTTTAGAATATTTAAAGGTTTTGAAAAGAAATTTGAACCAGGTGCCAAATTCATCGCCACCGGTACGGTGAAAATATTCGGTTCTACCCGCGAGATGGTTCACCCTGATGTGCAGTTCGATTTAGAGGATGATCTTCACGTAGGCAGAATAGTTCCTGTTTATACGGAAATTGATGGAATCCCTACCAAGACACTGAGAAAGATTTTGGACGTCGCACTTCAAATGGGCGTGAATGCGCTCAGGGAAGAACTTCCAACTTCCATTCTGAGCAAACACCGCTTCCCTGAAATTTCTCAAGCGATCCATGAGGTACACTTTCCTGCATCCAACTATTCAAAAGATGAAACCGGGAAATTTGCTAACTTTCAATCCCCTGCGCATCAGCGACTCATTTACGAAGAGTTTTTCAAGTTTGAATACCAAGTTGTATCTCAGAAAATAAATCACGAAAAAGCACGGGGGCATGAACTCGATGGCAAAAAGCTGGTCCTGAGCTTTTCAGAAGCGAAGACTAAACTTCCGTTCGAACTTACTGCGGGCCAACAACTCGCGATGAAAGAGATATTCCAAGATTTTGAAAAACCGCATCCAATGAATCGACTTTTACAAGGGGATGTGGGTGCGGGCAAAACGGCGGTGGCTCTTCTCTCGTCTATTGCGATGATGGACCAAGGCTATCAAGTGGCGCTGATGGCGCCTACTGAAATTCTTGCCGAACAACACTTTCAAAATACCTTAAAACTTTTTGGTTCAAAAATTCCGGTGAAGTTTTTGGTCGGAAAAACTACCGCTGGTGAACGAAAAGTCCTGCAAGCATTTTTAGACACAGGCGAACCTTGCCTCCTCATCGGAACACATGCACTCATCGAAGACCCCGTTCAATTTAAAAAACTCGGATTAATCATTATTGATGAGCAACATCGTTTTGGTGTGGAACAGAGAAAAAAGCTGCGCGAGAAATCTATCATCGAGCCTCACACGCTCATCATGACGGCAACACCCATACCACGGACGCTCGCGCTCACTGCTTACGGTGACCTTTCAGTGTCAATTATTCGCGAACGCCCGCCCGGACGCTCGCCGATTAAGACCCATCTCGTACGAAGCAGTGATACTGCAAAGATGCACGAATTTATTAAAAAACAACTGAATGAAGGTCGTCAGGCCTATTTCATTTTCCCACTGGTGAATGATTCTGAAGACGAGGGATTTAAGCATCTCACCAGCGCAGTATCTGCGGCGGAAACGCTTGCAAATGGTGTGTATTCAGAATTTAAAGTCGGTTTATTGCATGGACAGCTTTCATCCAATGAGAAAGCCGCCATGATGGATCGATTCCGTAAGAACGAAGTTCAAATATTGGTTTCGACTACTGTCGTGGAAGTGGGCGTCGATGTTCCCAATGCAACCGTGATGGTCGTTGAACATGCTGAGCGTTTTGGTCTATCGCAACTTCACCAACTTCGTGGACGAATTGGGCGGGGACAACATGCGTCTTCCTGCTTTTTAAAGACTAATCGGCCCGTCCACATTCCCACTCCCGAACGTTTAGAAGTAATGTGTGACACCGAAGACGGATTTAGGATTGCGGAAGCGGATTTGGAATTGCGTGGTCCGGGCGAATTTTTGGGAACCAAGCAATCGGGATCACTTCCATTTAAGATTGCTTCATTAGTAAGAGACCAAGACTGGCTCATGAAAGCGCGTGATGACGTTATTGACCTTCTCAAGGAAGATCCAGATCTGAAAAAGTCCGAAAACGCGCCCTTTCTTCGCTATGTTCAGAATCAGGGGAAAACAGAGTCAGGCCGTTTGAAAACTTCATAAAAAAAGGGGAAGCTGCAGAACAGCCTCCCCTTTTTAGACGATTGAATATGCCAGTGCTCGTTAGAGCTCTGAAAGTTTAAATTTAGTTGGATGTGCTTGGAGCAGTAGGAGCTGAACCTGTGGTAGGCGGAGTAGTTGGAGGTGTTCCACCAGCCGCTTTTGCAGCATCCGCTTTTTCCATTTGCCCGCGCTCGCGATTCACATTATTTTCTTCGCGATTCAATTGGCGTTGTTCTTTTTTAGTGATCGTTCCACCATTTGCTCTTGCATCAGCTTGCTCTTGCGCTTTGATTCTTTGATCTTGTCTGTCTAATTTTTTAGCTTGAGCATCAGTGATTTTACCATTCACTGCTGCTGCATTATTTTTATTTTCTTCATTATTGGCACGCTTCAACACTTCAGCGCGGCGTGGGTGTTTTTTTGCGAATTTTTTGTCTTCAGCCATAGAGGGTTGAGCGACTACCACTAATCCGATTGCTAACATCATTGTTCCAATTAAAGTTTTCATATCTTATTCCTTCTTTTTGTTGTGTTTAGAAGATTTTATCTTCTTAACCTTAGATAAAGCAACCTTAATGCCAACCCAAAATTGGTATCAATTCAAGAGCTAAGCTGAAGGGTCAATTTTGTGATGTTGCAAAATGAAGCATTAAATGTGGGGTAATGCGAAATGAGGTTTCAAAGACACAGTCAATTAGATAAGCTGAGTTTGGTTTGATAAATCTAGTTCATTTAGTCGCAATTTTGTTTTTACTCACAGGTGGGATTGCGCATGCAGCTGGTCCCTTCGTTGACCCAGGGGATTCTTATAAATTGCAAATGTGGAATTATTTTGGAAATACCGATTACTCAGCAGTGAGTAACGCTACAACAGGAAACGCTGAATTCAATAATTGGGCACAAGGAACGCGCATTGAGTTTGAGAAAATCCCAGGACAAAAAGGAAGATACGATGGCGACCTTCATGATTTAAGTTATCTATTTGAATTTGAATACCTGAGTTTCGGTAGTGCGGGTTCTATAAAACTCAATCAAATGAAGGGTTTTTTGGGGGTAACCTGGTGGCCATTCGGAATGAACCCCCGTCTCATTCCCCGCTATTCAAATTATGTGGCCACTCGTAAAACAGAAATCGTGACTTACGCGGGTGTTGTGGCTCAGCAATTTACAGAACTCCGATCAGATGTACTCACCCAACAAATCATTGATGTCGTTCATCCTTTGTTGCTTGGGATTCAGCTGGGATTTAGATCTTGTCTTCCACTCACTGACACCGACTGCATCGCCATATCTGGATGGTCTGTTTTTCCAGTAGTAGTTTTGGGAACTCCCTCGCACTCTACCGAATATCGAAACAGTCTAAGTTTTGGCGGTAGTGCGCTTTGGGAACATCAATTCAGTAAGAAATTCAGCGTGGGACTCGGCGGCCTCCTCGCATTTGATCGACTTAATTACACGACGTCGAACAACTTAGAACAACGCGACAAGGTCTTTATTTTCGCCCCCGTTCTCTCACTCCAGACACGCTGGTAATCATTAATAATATCAACCACTTGAAACTTGACTAATTTTGTCAATAAACCGCCGGTATGATACACTGTAAGTGGGCCTATCTTATCGAAATAACTTAGTTTTTTCGTTTATTTTTCATCGAAAAATGCCGTTACGAATAAGGGAGGGATCGATTTTGACGCGCAATTGGTGCAAAAACATTCTAAATCAGGGAATTTATTTTCTTTTTGGTTTAGCCGCGCTCAGTGCTTGCCAAAGCTCTCATCAAGTTGGCGTTTCTGTGGTCGCTGATGGCGTGGATTTTCCTGCACCTGTGATCACGAGCGTTTCTCCCGGATATGGTCGAGTCGCTGGCGGAGGTGTTCTCACTCTTCAGGGCCAATATTTTAGAACTGGTCTGACCATCAGCGTAGGTGGTGCGGATTGCACTTCGGCCGTTCAACTGAGTGGAACCGAAGCGGTGTGTTCTTTTCCAGCACTCCCGGTTGGAATTTATGATGTTGGCGTTACCAACCCAGACAGCAAATATAATGTGCTTCCTCAACGTGTTCAGTACCTTTCACCTCCCACTGTTTCAACACTCAGTATCTCCAATGGAAAACAAGCAGGAGGAGATACTCTCTCTATTCAGGGAACAAATTTTTTATCACCGCTCACCATTTCACTGGGTGGTGCCCCTTGCACCACTAGCACATGGGTAAGCTCAACTCTTGCCACTTGTATAACAGGTGCGAGAAGTGCCGGACTAGTGGATGCCACGGTCACTAACAATATTGACCAACAAGCAGGAGTGGCAACTCAGGCATACACTTATAATCCCTTTCCAACGATTAGCGGAATTCTCCCTCAAACTGGCAGAACCAATGGGGTCACACTCATGACTTTCCAAGGCTCGGGATATCAAGCTGGCGCTACTGTAAAAATTGGAACATTGGATTGTTCGAATATTACCGTAGTCTCGCCTACAGAAATTACCTGCGTTTCAACACCCCAAGCTGCAGCCACTTATTCCATCACCATTACCAATCCTGATACGCAATACATCACTGAAACAAATGCATTCACTTACAACCTACCTCTGGGTGTCACCGCAAGAACACCTTCAGGAGGAAAGTTGGCGGGCGGAGATTTACTTACACTCCTTGGAACAGGATTCATTTCAGGGACGACCATTAATCTGAATGGAGTAACATGCGCCTCCCCCATTGTAGTGAGTCCCACAAAAATGACTTGTATTGTTCCCGCAGGAAGCGCGCTCGGCACAGTCGACATTGTCCTCACTGGGCCGGACGGCTCAGTGATCACCTTAAGTGGGTCATATGGGTACACGTACAATCCCTCACCCGGATTAACGTCGATCAGTCCAACAAACGGGAAACTGACGTCTGGAACACTCGTCACCCTCGCGGGAAATGGCTTTCTAAGTGGTGCATCGATCACTATCGGTGGCGCCACTTGTTCATCTCCCAATATCATTAGCGGAACTACACTTACTTGTTTTGCTCCCGCCAATGCAGCGGGTCCTGCCGATGTGATCATTACCAATTATGACGGACTCAGTTCAACACTCACTCAGGGATACACATACAATGCAATTCCATCCATTACGGCGGTCAGTCCGGTGGGAGGAAAACTCGCAGGTGGAAATTTAATTACCGCGAGCGGTACCGGATTCATCACTGGGGCAACGGCAACACTTGGTGGAATCACTTGTACTTCGCCCACGGTAATCAGTGCCACATCTTTCACTTGCATAGCTCCTGCAAAAGCTGCGGGCATTTACCCACTGAGCATCACCAATCCGGATACGCAAATTGGCTCGCTCTCTAGCGCCTATACTTACTTTCCATTTCCTACATTGACTTCAGTCAGTCCGACGAATGGAAAACTGGCTGGCGGCACCAGCATTACTTTAACCGGTACCGGATTTAGAACGGGCATGAGCGTCACCGTGGGTGCCTCCGCGTGTACTTCGGTGAATGTGATCAGCGCAACTTCGATGACTTGTCTTACCCCTGCCAATACAACTGGTGTTTATTCCATTTCAACTACCGATCCCGACAACCAATCGGGCACACTCGCCACCGCTTACACTTACAACCCATTGCCGACCATCACTACTGTCTCGCCCACGAACGGTCCACTTACCGGTGGCGCCACGATCACCATCACTGGAACAGGATTCATGAGTGGCGTGGCCATGACCATTGGCGGAACTGCGTGTACGACTTTTGCAATGGTGAGCTCAACGAGTTTAACCTGTGTGGTTCCTACCAAAACTGCGGGCGCAGTTTCTGTCGTGGTCACCAACGTGGACACTCAAGCGGTTACGCAAACCAATGCGTATACCTATAATGCTATTCCTACAATCTCCGCAGTAAGTCCCACGAATGGTTTGCTCGCTGGCGGAAACACCATCACCATCACTGGAACCGGTTTCTTAACTGGCGCAACGGTTAAATTAGGTACCACTGTTTGTACTTCACCCACTGTAGTGAGCAGTACCACCCTTACGTGTATCGCTCCTGCCAAAACAGCGGGTGCATATTCCGTGATCGTGACCAGTTTAGATACTCAATCTGTTACAAAAACTAACGGCTATACTTACAATGCGTTTCCAACAATTACCTCGATTTCCCCCAATAACGGATTAATCACCGGGGGCACTTCAGTAACGATCGCGGGAACAGGTTTTATTTCGGGAGCAACCCTCACGATCGGAGGTGTTGCTTGCAGCAGTGTAGTAGTGGTGAGTACGACAAGCATCACTTGTGTCACCCCCGCAAATACACAAGGCGTGTACTCTATGATCGTAACTAATGCCGATACCCAATCGGGAACCCTCAGCAACGGATTTTCATACAATCCATTTACGATCACCAACATTGCACCTGCCTTCGGACCGCAAGCGGGCAGCACAACAATTACGATCACTGGCACACAATTTACAACAGGTGCGAGCATTACGGTTGGGGGAAATAATTGTACTTCAGTGAATGTGGTGAGCTCAACGAGCATTACTTGTGTAACACCAGCAGGAACCACTGGCGCACAAACCGTGGCCATTACTTTGCTTGACTCCAGCTTCGCCAGTTCGGTAGGCGGATTCTCTTATAGCCCAACTCCAACCGTGACCGCTGTGAGTCCAAGCTCAGCCCGTGTTTCTGGAGGCTCAACACTCACGATCACCGGCACAGGTTTTCTTTCTGGAATCGTTGCAAGTGTTGGCGGTGTAAATTGCACCACTTCGACATACGTGAGTGCGACATCCATGACCTGTGTTACCCCAGTAGGATCTTTGGGAACGGTAGACGTAAGAGTGACGAATACGGACGCTCAGACTGGAGTGAAAACCAGTAGCTTCACTTACGATGCGGCACCCACACTCACATCCGTGAGTCCAAATAACGGAAAAGCAACGGGGGGAAACACCATCACCCTCACTGGCACGGGCTTTCTCACGGGCACAACTGCGACTGCAGGAGGAGTGACCTGTTCTTCACCAACCGTAGTCAACTCCACTACCTTTACTTGTGTGATTGGCGCTCATGCTGCGGGTTCAGTAAATGTCATCCTCACACTTGCAGATACTCAAACTGCAACACTCACCAACGGTTTTACCTATAATGCTGCGCCAACGGTAACCAGCATTTCGCCTGCAAGCGGATATTCCGCAGGCGGCACTACGGTAACCATTACTGGTACTGGTTTTATCACCGGCGCAACTGCCACCATCGGTGGAACAACCTGTACTTCGCCAACGGTGGTCAGCGGAACGTCCATCACTTGCGTCACACCAGCTCGCGCGGCGGGAGTAAATGCAGTTGTGGTGACGAATCCAGACACTCAAACCGGAACATTATCAAATGCATTTACCTACACTACTTTTCCAATCACCAGCGTCAGTCCCACTTCAGGCCGATTAACTGGGGGAAATCTTGTTAGCATCACGGGTTCAGGTTTTGTAACGGGAGCAAGCGTCACCATCGCCACACTTGCGTGCACTTCTCCAAGCGTAGTGAATGCAACAACGATCACATGCCTTGCACCTGCTCACGCGGCCGGACTAGCGAGCATTGCAATCACCAATGGGGATGGCGCTACCGCAACTCTTAGTAATTCCTATACCTATAATCCAGTTCCCACACTTACTTCTATCTCACCCACTTTTGGTGCACTCGCAGGTGGAGCGACCATGACCTTAACGGGAACGGGATTTGTAATGGGAGCCACGGTAACCGTCGGCGGCAATACCTGCACCTCGCCTACCGTAGTGAGTGCAACATCAATCACCTGCATAATACCAACGGGATCTGCAGGAGTGAATTCTGTGGTTGTCACCAACGCAGATACTCAATCAGCGACAAAAACTTCGGCTTACACCTATGATGCGCTTCCAACAATCACTTCAATTTCTCCAGCCCAAGTCACTAAAGCGGGAGGTGTAACGATCACTCTTACCGGAACTGGATTCTTAAGTGGCGCCACGATAACGGTTGCAGGCTTGACTTGCACCTCTCCCACTCTTGTCAGCTCCACCATTCTTACTTGTGTCACACCAACAGGTACGATCGGCACAAAAACCGTGGTAGTCACCAATACAGATACACAACAAGGAAGCAATTCAAGTCTTACTTATCTTGAAGCAACCGACCCGACTCAATCCAGCATGCGCGTTTCAGCAGCATTGGCACCTCATGATGGAGTCGCCAGTGTTCGAGTATTTGCAATACCAAAGAATAGTTCAGGAGTGCTAATGGGTTCGGGTAGGACTATCGAAATTTCAGTTTCATCAAGCTCGGTAACGCTTTCAGGCGCGGGTGCATGTATCACGCCGAGTGCCACCTGCAAATTAGCAAACGAAGTGACCCCCGGAGTGTATTCGGTGATCGCCACATCAAGCGCCGTAGTCAATCCAGCTACTTTTACCGCGGTATCGAGAGCAGAAACTCCAAGCGTTACATTTGCCAATGCCTCATCTGTTATTTTTGATTCGAGTCAATTCACCACCATCGCGTCATCTACTACCATCACCAGCACTTCAGCCGGACACAGTTTTTACTTCACAGGTGGCACCAGCACTTTTGACTCTTCCACTTCTGGACAAACTTTTGGAACTATTTTTGTTCGTAACGCCACCCTCACACATTCAGCCACGCTTTCAAACGCAGTTCGCAGGTTGGACATCAATGTTGCTTCGTTAACGCTTCTTTCAGGTGGAAATATTTCTGCGGACGCACTCGGATATTTGGGTGGCGCAAGTGGCCTCCAGGGTGACAGTTACGGTGGATACTCTGTCCCATCAGAAGTACTCTCCTCACTCGCGCTCGCTGGAGCATCGCATGGAGGTACAGGCGGAGTTTCAAGCTATGGCGCAATCACCGATCGAGGCGAACCATATGGAGATTTTAAAAATCCAAGCTATCCAGGCGGCGGTGCTTTTGGAGTGAGCGCGGCCTACGCAGGTGGTGGCGTGATCCGAGTGACTGCCACAGGAATGTGTACGATCAACTCGGGCGCTAGTATCAGCGCCGATGCTTCCCCTACTTACGGTTGCGCCGGTGGTTCCATTTATTTAAACTGCTCGGGCTTTGCAGGAAATGCCGGTGCTACCTCTATCACCGCAAATGGTGGAGACGCTGTGAGCTGGGTGGTCAGTGGAGGTGGTGGAGGTAGAATCGCGCTCATTTCTACCGGAGATCAAACCACTTTTTCAGATCAATTCACTTACCCTATCGACGCTGCTTCCCTTACTAGCATCAAGAGTGTCATCCAAACACGGGGGGGTGCTGGACTTGGAAGTGATTTCACCGCCGGTGGTGCAGGCACCCTCTATCTCAAAAATTCCGGTTTGAATTATGGTGATCTCATCATTGATAATGGGGCCAGTGCCATTGATCCGAACGACGGAAACACCGAATTCCTGGCGAGCGTGGCGAACTCGTCCACACTTTACTCACGAATCAGCGCGCAAAAAGTTCAGATCACTCCTTCAGATACACCTTACTCAGAATTCTTGGATTACTTTATTGGCTCATGGATCCATATTTATCCAAACGGAGCCAGCGCGGACCCAAACAACGGAGCAAGTTCGATTTATACTTTGAGCGGGAATGATAGCAACGACTTACAAATTCAAACAGGCTCATTCCCCAGCATCAGTCAAAACTATCAATATCGTTTTTTAACACTCATTGATCATTTGGATGTCGCGGGCTATTCACAAGTAGTTTTTCCGGGGGCAGATCTCATGCTGATGAAGTGCGACCTTCATAGCGCGAGCGCCACTACGCTTGAAATCCCGAGCGGCTCTACGATTACAGGAAATACCATTTCGTCGCCTACGTGTTTGCAATCACAAGTGAGTACTCCCGGCAGTACGGTTATTTTCTCACAGACTTTTTTACAATGAACAGAGAAACTTCTCGATGCGAAGGTTCACCAGCTCCGGCAAATCGAGCGTCGAGCAATGACTTCCATGCTGAATCCGAAACAGCTCGGAATTGGGCATCAATTGATGAATGAGATCTTGAGTTCTGGGCGGTGTGATTTTATCCTCGGAGCCTGAGAGGATCAGTGTTTTGGTTTTAATTTCGTGCAACCATGGAGTGGCATCAAAATTTTCATAGTGATCCATCATTCTCGCCAAAACCGCGGGTGGCAGTTCAGCAATTTGTCTCGCATAGGTGCGAATGTCATCTGGGTGAGTAAGGCTTCGATTGAACCCCAAGGCACCCAACCAATTTCCTACCATTTGCGTCTTTTGTTGCAGTTTCCAGAGGGTCTCCACAATCACCGGCTGTTCCTTTTCGTATTTTGAAAAGAACTTGAATGCCGGCACGAGCAAATTACCGCCAAAGAGCGTTTCCAAGGGGCGCTGCGGAGTACCGTTGGTGAGCACCAGCTGTTTAGCGATTTCAGGATACAAATGTGCGAATTCCAGAACCACACTCACGCCCATACTATGACCGAGCAAGGTGGCTTCTTTCACGTCCAGGAAATCAAGCACTGCCTTGAGATCCCGGGCGCACGCTTCGACCGTCATGTTTTCCATTTTATCAGGAATAGGCGTATTTCTATGCCCCCGATAATCGAACCAAATGCATTGGTAGTTTTTTCTAAAATAATCGATTTGGTAAGTCCAGTGAAGTGTAGAGCAGGCAATGCCATAACAAAACACTAAGGGCTCACCCTCACCTTCTACGCAGTAGAAGATGCTGGCACCGTCGAAGCTTGGAATCGATCCAAAGCGCATGGGGTAAGTGCCAATACCAGGTTCCGTTTCAAATGAAGAACGGGCACCCCTGGTACGAGGATGCCCGCTCTTACTTTTTTCACCAAACATGATGAATCAATTTTCTCTTAAGCTCGTTTTAAGCTGAGTTCGAACCAGCTCTTTAACTGCCCCTTAAACTGGTGGCGATCCACCTCACTTAAGTTATTGTAACTTTGCACCATCCAGTTGAAGAATTCCTCATCAACACGTGGTACGACAATCACTGCTGGAGCATGCTCAGAACCTGGCTCCATCGATTGTCCTGCAATTTTATGCGTGAGCTTCGCTGCATATTCTTTCTCCATCAGGAGCATGAGCTCTTGCTCTCGAATATCGAGCGACTTCACTAAAGCGTGAATATGAACTGCGGGGATCGGTGTGATCCCGCGTTCTAAATTCGACACAAATTGTGTCGTGACCGCGGGCTCAAACTTTTGTCCGAGCTCCTTTTGGGAAAAACCCTTGTCTTCACGTTTCTGGCGGATGAAAGCACCCACCCAGTTTGGGGATCTAGCTAAACTTTTTTTACTTATATTTTCCATACAACTAGTGTAACACAGTGCAGCCTAATACACAACTAAAAAGGTATGTTATTCAATTATTTTTATTTTATTAATGATTTCAATATATTAACTAATGATCTTGATATTGGCTTCAAACACGACAGGGCTGGATAGAGCTAATGAGGCGGGCCTTGGGGATGAATTTGACATGCTGCACCTAAATCGATAAGCCTCCCCCATGAACACAGTAATGATTGCGGCATTTCTCTTAGGCTCTGTCTTTAAAACCGATTGCATCCAAACCCAATCCAGCCAACTCCAAGGCTACGTGATCGATACTGTGGCGTTTGGCTACCAAGGCGCCCCTCACGACATCACATTTTCAAGAGAATGGTTCACCGATTCTTTTTGTCAAAACTCACAGGGGAAAAATGAAACTGAAAAGGGGACTTACCTTTTAGGAAGTATGGTTTCCACTCAAAGTTTATTTAGTTCACAGAATTTAATTGAAGCCGATTTTTCCATCGAAGGAAGAATGGACAAGGAACTCGGAGCGATTTCAGTGAGCTCAGATAAAGACTTTATTCAAATTGCTCGGGGTTTTGGCAGGTTCAGAAACACGATGGTTTCATTATTTAAATACAAGAAACAAAACTGACAGGGCACTCGTAAGACTATGATGAAGAAAATAATATTAACAACCATTACACTCCTCCTCACTCCATGCGCTTGGGCTGAAGTCGAATGCCATCAAGGCGATTCTAGAGATTACGGGTTTTCATGCGTCTATAATCCAAATTCTAAATCGGCCGAGTGTCGCCAAAGTGATTCTAGCAACTACGGAGTTTCGTGCGCCTATAATCCAAATACTAGCTTAGCGGAATGTCATCAAAGCAACGCCAGAGACTACGGTGTTTCGTGTGTTTACAATCCCAACTCTAAATCGGTTGAATGCCATCAAGGTGGGTTCATCCATTACGCGATTTCGTGCGTTTACAATCCGATTTCCGCAGCAATAGAGTGCCATCAAAGCAACTCGAGAGATTACGGCATTTCGTGCGCTTTTAATCAGAACACTACCTTGATGGAGTGTCATCAAGGCGATTTCAGAGACTATGGAGTTTCGTGCGTTTACAATCCGATTTCCACTTTAGTCGAATGCCACCAAGGCGAATATAGTAATTTCGGAATTTCGTGCGTTTGGAAACCATCACCGACCGAGATTTACTGAAAGTTAGGTAGCAGCACCCAAAATCTTACTCGCAATTAACCGAGCAGACGCAGAGGCCTTGCGATCGGCACGATAGATCAAACAAATCTTATCTTCATGCTTCGGCAATCCAGTTTTGAATGGTTTCAGTTTTGGGTACCTACGCGCCACTAGTCCTGGCAGGAGCGCTACACCACAGCCTTGTTCCGCAAGAAGAGCAATCATTTCTAAGCTAGAGGATTCAAGCCTACGCTTAAACATCCATACCTTAGCATTAGTATTCGAAATAATTTCCTGACTCTGACTCAAACTCGGATCGTAGATTAACGTATTCGTATCGGCACCCGAGGCCGCCCAATGCCCCACTTCATCTCGACGGAGTTCTCGAATCACCAAATCGGGATGTTTGGCGGGATTAACCACAATTCCAAAATCGGTTCTGAAGCTGATCACCTCTTCTGTAATCTCCCGCGAAAGCCCGTGAGAAAGTCGAATTTCAAGGAGAGGATTCTCTGCTAAAAGTGACTTTAAAAAACCGGGAAGAGAATAGAGCCCCACTGAAACATGGCAACCGATAGAATAGTTTCCTTTGATGTCGGTCTCGGACGAAAGAACATCCTCTTTGAGTCTCGAAAGATTTTCAATCACGGTACGGCCTTGAGAATATAGTCTTTTCCCTGCCGTCGTTAATTGCACCCCAGTTTTATAACGATCAAACAACTGCGTTCCAAAATCTGTCTCTAAGCGTTTAATCGCCTGACTCACAGTTGGCTGCCCCACTCCCAACCGCTCAGCGGCACGACTTAAGTTCAAGGTTTGAGCGGCTTCAAGAAAATATTTAAAATCGACTAAATTTAGGTCCATCATTAATTCGAATGGATATCATCACCTATTCTACATTGCAAATGATGAATATCTCGCTTAAAAAAACCTCCAGCAGACTCGCATTCATAACGGGTCTAGAAAAAGGGGAGAAAATGAAAGTTCAAATGATGATGATTTTACTGAGTCTGTTTACCGAAACCGCTCACTCGGCCGTGGTTTGCAAGGGGCAATCCAATTTGGGGAAACTCACTGCTACCATTTCTGACGGCATCAACAAAGCAGTGGATGTTCTCATTGAAGTGAGAACCAACGAAGGAAGAAGAATCCTTCTCCAAGAATTTAGGGCTCAAAATGTAACCGATGGGCACGCCAATCAAATACACATTGCAGCGCCTGGTCTTCGTTTTAGCTATTCAAATGACTATGGCTGCATTCGCAGAGCCGCCATTACAGCCAAAACGCAAATTGGGTTTATTGATACAGTCAGCTTTCCAAGCTGCAGGGGTGGTGGGACTCCTGCACAAATCTGCCATGAGTGAATGCGCTTCATGATTACTTGAGTACACAAACCCAGTATTGTGATGGAAATTGGTATTTTTTGATTCAAAGCAAGCGATGGCTTAAAAGCTAGGCTCACGTTAAGACATTCGTAAATCCAGCACGTTACGACCCCAAACTCAAGCGAAGCGCAATTACACTTATTTAGTTTAATAATCATTGCTGAGTGCCAGAGATTGCCATATATAGCTGCAATGAAATTCGTTGATTCATTCAAACTGAGTCTTATTTTTTGCTTAAGCACAAACTGCTTTGCAGCACTGACTGAACTTCAACACCAGCGTATCGAACAAATTACGTCAGTTTTTGAAAACAGTGATCCAGAGTTTCAGTATGC
This sequence comes from Oligoflexia bacterium, assembly GCA_903845155.1. GTDB lineage: Bacteria > Bdellovibrionota > UBA1018 > UBA1018 > CAIMNF01 > CAIMNF01. The sequence goes on along the minus strand of CAIMWN010000250.1, from coordinate 51,488 downwards.
TTACATTGAAGATATCGATGATGGGGCTGGAATTACTGCTGGTCGTGTTGGATTCAATTCAAACTGCGGGTCACTTCTGGATATAGTGAAGGACTACACAGATCTAAAGCCAGATAATCAGCTTGCGCCCTACCTCTCCTGTCTTTCGGCTATAAAAAACCGTCCAGACTACGCTTGCCTTTTCCCTCATGTTGCAGCAAATGTCGCGGCAAAAAAGCGATTTAGAACACGAGACCTTGTCCATTTCGATTTTGGTAAAGCTTTTGTTGCAGCTGCGAATGATCCTATTTTTAGGAAAGTGCAGGATGATAATGTCGAAAACTATATTTTTCAACCCGCACTGCAAGTGGCAACCAAACTCAATCTCCATACTGCACTCGGCATTGCGATGATTTACGATACCGGCATCCAAACCGGTTATGGTGGCGGCATGGGCATGGAAGGAATTATTTCTAGAATGAACACACAACCCACCAATGAAGTGGATTGGATGGCAGCTTACATGGCTTCCCGTCTCGATACTTTGAGGCATCCGCTTCGGGCAGATGGAACCCGCTATGAAGTTCCCTTATATGTCAGCGCCCCCCGCGCAGAGGCTTTTATTGAAATATTGAAAGCAAAAAATTACGAACTGACTGCGCCAATCAAATTTAAATACTTCGGTCAGAAATTTGATATTCGGTAAAAGCTATGGGTTTACTGGACCTTTCGAGCGATCCAGACGATCAGCGTATGTTGAATGGAGTGGGGTTTTAATCAATAGTTTATTTGCGACTTGAGCGAGCCTGGAGGGCGAAAGCGATAAGCGCATGGATGCGCGTGGAGCAAACAAACTATTGATTAAAACCCCACTCCAATCAACTTAGCTCAACATCCAATCAGTCCACGGAAACGCCCAATCTGCATACCGCGCACTCTCAATCCCAGCTTCACCCGCCACTTCGATGAACGATTTTTTGCAGAGCAACCCGTGGCAACGCCCTTGCCCCACTTCACAAACTTGTGCGAGCGCTTCAATACTGTCAGGTTTAGTCGACATACAGGTAGCGCGCAATTGATCGGTGGTGATGGAACTACACGGACAAATTTCAGATGATTGCTCATGGTCGCGGGTAAAGCGAATCGACATTCCATGATGGATTGTTGATTGGCAGGCAAATTTTTTCACGCCATCCGTTTCAATCTGACAAAGGCCACAACTTCCATCTTCACAAATTAAAATATCATTGGGTCTACTCATGCCAATTTCGAAGAGTGCAACCGAGATGAGTTGCCCCTCGCGCACGCGTCTGACATCGCCTTGAATTTGCACTTCTACCCGCTCACCCTTTTCATGGTAAAAATCATCCGCGTGCTCCACTTCCGCCTTAGGAGTCATCGAAATCAAACCGCGAGCTTCCCAAATTAAATGCGATGGAACTTCCACTTTAAAGAGAGGCACATCGCCATTTAAAAACTGATCGAGCACTTTAGCATTGGCAAGCATTTCGCCTTTACGGCTTAAGAGACCCACGCGAACACCCTTTTTAAGAGGCGCTCTCTCTCGATAGGGGAAAACAAGCGGCGTAAAACTTTGTGTTGAGTCACCTTCGATCATGATGGGCACTTGACTGGGGCACGCTTGCAAACAAAAACCGCAACCAGTGCAGGCATCTTCGATTAAAAACGAAGAAGTTCCGCCTTGTTGGGTTCGCTCAATCTTGATTGCATCGACTGGGCAAGCCTTCTGGCAAACTCGACACCCAATGGCTTCTACACATTCAATGGAGGCCTTCATTTTTTCAGGAACGAGAGTTTTAGGTGTGCCTGCAAATTCACCAAGCAATTTTTTACTGTCCGCACTTAACCACTTACCTTCGTAAGTCCAAGAAAAACGTTTGTCATGAATCGTTTCTAATTCTTTTAATTTCTGCTTACTTACCCACACGCTTTTATCGAGTTGTGATTGATGAGCCAATCCCTTAATGAGCCTTGCGGCCAAAAGAACAGCGCGGTGTTCATCGAGCAAAAAAGGCTCAACGTCATCAGCAATTTGTTGAACTTCTGTATTTTCCCATTCAACCAAGAATGAACCGGATGGGTATTCACGAAACCCTTCATCACCATGAAAGGGCCCCACCGAAATTACCCGCGCGGCATCAATGATGCGCGTCCCTTGCTTGTCTTGAATTTTTATTTCCCATAAAAAAGGAGATTTCTGAACGAGTGAGTTTAGCTTTCCAAAGATCACTTTTCCACCCAGCACTTCGAAGCGACGTTTTTCCACTTCCCAAGCTTGAACTTGTTCATAAACGGATTCAACACAGACCACACGATTGACCGACTTTGTTTGAATGAGTTCAGATCCCAAACGAAAAGCCTGATTACCCGAACCAAGAATGACCACCACCGGCTGCCAATTCAAACTTCCCTGTTTCATCAGTTTTCTTGCTGTTGACTCTGGAATCAAACCTGGCGAATACCAACCAGAAAAAGGAAGAGGGAAATCCAAATGAGGCGTAACCTTAATCGCTGATTTTGCATGAATGCGATGAAGCCTTTTTTGGGCATCTTCGACGATGACCAATGCACCACTGCCTTCGAGAGGAAGGACTCCGCGAACCCGCATTCCTGCGCCACCATACCAACCTACTTTTAATCCCGCATCGGCACACAATCGAGAAAGCACACGAACGCCGTGGGTAGGCCAGGTTTGGATTCTTGGTCCCGCTAAAATTGCTACGTCAATATGCACGTCACGTACTTTAAGTTCCACGTTCACACCCCATCAATCGTATGTCGAACTTGGGACGCAATCCAATGAATCGGTCCATCACAAGCCAAAATCACCACACTTCTCACCCCATCGGCATCAAATTCAAGTGGTGCTGTTTTATTCCAACGATAGAACACGCGCGGAGACATTCCTCGTACCGTGCAACGTTCCCAGCCTAAAAACCGAAATAGTACTTTTGATAAATCCTGAAAAGACTGTTCACCTAAAAATGAATCCGCCTGCGCGCGCCTCATGAGCTTAATCCGATTCCATCCATCGTGGGGAGGTTCTCCATCACCATGTGACCACACTCGAATGCTTTCTAAGTGTGCGACCACATTTGCAGCAACCGGATCACGTGAAAGGATATCCCATTCTTCCCAGGGTTGTTTTGTAACGGACTGATCAAAGGACCCAAGTAAGCGCGGTTGATGTTTTTCTAAATTTTGCCTGAGATTTCTTTCCATTTTCGGCGTCCAAAAATGCAATACAGCTCGCCCCACCTCAAGCGTTGCAGGAAGACCTGTAGCAAGCTGAAAGCGGACACCTTTGCTATCGGTGTTCAAAATATGTGCAGAGGTCATGATGTTCTCGCGGCCGAGTCGCTCTCTCACATACTCCAAAAGTCCGGTCCGATAGCGACCCACATCAATGTCGCCAAATCGTGGTCCAAGAAACCCAACCCACTTTTCCACATCTCTAATTTCACTGTTTTTTGAAGAGAATCCCGGAAATCGTTTTGCGAGCGATACGCCTTCTAACCATTTAGGCTTCCAGCCCAAATTAAGTGAACGCAGATATAAGTTCTCCAGTCGATCAGCGCTTTTACTCCGAACCGGAGCTACCCAAAGTCGGTGACGAAAGCGGATCCATGGCGCACTCTCTACTTGAAAAGCTCTATCGTTTTTTGATTGATCTTCTTCTTTCCAAAGCTCAATCGCTCCTGGAAACTCAGGTATTAAATCACGATAAATTTTTTCGGGAAGATTATTTGAAAATCGAAGCGAAATATCAGCATTCGTAGTTTCAAAGCTTAAAAGATCGAGTGGGAGTTCGGAGTTTTCCAAAAAAAAATCATGATCAGGATTTAAAATGGCTACTGAATCACCTCGATTGGCCAACCGTTGAGCAGCCAACAGGGGTGCGACTCCGGTACCAATCAAGAGGTAATCTACTTTTCGTTTCATGCCTTGGGATCTCGCACCAGAGGCCCCATCACGCGTAACATTGCTGCCTGTTGCTGCGCTTTTTTGTATTCAGTGTGGGCACTTCTTCCTTTTTCATTGTCGATGTGGCTCAGTTCGTCCATGACTTGAATTTCGAAGGGATAGAAAAAGCGCACTACTCTTTGAATCAGTCGTGCATCCATGCGTTCAATTGCAGAATTGAGATCGGGCGAGAGCTTCAGTCCACGCGATGCTTGTTTCAAATCCCTAATCTGATCGCCCAGCGGATTTTTCATTTTCACTAACTGTCGGCAGGTAAACTGAATCGCGCGATAATGTTCTGAACTAAAGGGATTCTCACCTGGCTTCGTGCGTGGATGAGGAACGAGCTCTAGTAAATCCAACAACTCTGGTTCTTGATGCGTTTCCAGTTTTTCGTTTTTATCGAGCGTCTCTTTAAATGAAATCGTGTCGATCAAGGTATTTCTTGAACGACTTGGTTTGATATTCGCAGCGACAATTACATTATTTTGCTCTAAAAAGTGAATCACCCTAATTGCATCCACTCTGGTCTTCGTAATAAAACGCATGCCAACAGTGTCGAACAATTCCTCAGCAACGCTTCCTGCCTTATGAAGCAACTTCATCAAGGTACTATCACGTGCCTTTTTAGGTTTAATTTGAAATTCAGCCAAATCCACGCGCAGAGGGTCTGCAACCCCACGCCCTAGATACAATTGCCCGAGGTCATCACGATGAAGGTAACGATAGAAACGATCAAAAATTTGTTTTTGAATATCACCGAAGTAATGGGTACGCATGTCGCGATCCACGTGACTAATGGTGTGAACCACCTTTAGAACACTACAAGCCCACTGTCTCAGATCTTCGTTTTGCTCAGAGCTCGCATAGGAAAGTAGGTCTCTTACGTCAAAAATTTCGGTAATCTTTTTAGGAATATCTAGAGGAAGTCCTGCCGGATTTTGAGGCTTTAAAAAATAACGCTGAATAAAACGAACAGCCTCTTGGACATTACCTTGTAATTCAGCCACTTCGATTGGATCGTGAAAGTCGTAACCATAGGCGAGCAAGAATTTTTCGGAGGCCTCATTGTGTGGAAAGCTCCCTTTGAATCCTTCCTTCGCATCCAAAAATGAAACCCCACCCACGAGAACATCGAGTACGCTTTCTCCGATTTTCCATTTTGGGCTGTGCATGGGTATTACCGTAGCGAGGGAAGGCTTACTATTCAATCAAAAACCCACTCCCCTAGCCGCACCGCACCGTTACTATTGCGTCGTGAATGGGTAAATTGATTAAATGCAAAATTTAAAATCCTTCCTCGTCACCTTCATTGCTACCGCAGCCGGATCTGGATTTACCCCCAAGGCACCAGGAACAGCAGGAACGGTGGTGGGCGTAGGAATCATTTATTTCACCCGCGACTGGAGCTACGCTTCACAAGGCCTACTATGGCTCGCACTTTTCTTCGTCGGTTGGTGGGCTTCTTGGGAGTGGAGTATCAAAACCCAAGCTAAAGATTCCCAAAAAATTGTGATCGACGAAGTATTGGGCTACATGCTTGCCATGGGAATGCTCCCGCGCACCGCTACCATCATGCTCATTCAATTTATTCTTTTTCGTCTTTTCGATTCGCTCAAGCCTCCCCCTATTCGTCAGTTTGATTTATGGGGAAAGAAATTTGAGATCGGCCCCTGGCAATCAGTGGGTGTGATTGTCGATGATATTTTAGCGGGGCTAGTTTCTTTAGGCGTGTTTCTACTTGGGCAGTATTTAGTTCAGCGGTTTTTCTAAATTATTTTCATTGAATGGACGCCAAAATAACTGCATCACTGACGATTTCACTTGCATATTAAACAGCATTAGTGTAAGATATCGGACGTGATGACTTACGCTTCTTATGTTCTCCTCACCGCACTTCTCACTTTATTTTCTTTTCAAGCCCACGCCTATGAGCTGGACGAAGGAAAAGGTTATGTCAGTCTCGAAAACTACCTACTCAATCACAATACAAATGTTGAAGATCTAAATAATTTTCTTCAAGACGGTAGTTCTCTACAGAAATTTGACGTTGCACTTAAAGCGCTTAATGTTCCGCCTGAAGCCGATGCCGACTTCTCCACCCTGCCCGCACCACGCTCGGTATCGCAAGAGGACGTCGTCAGTCACTTTAAGTTCATTGATCCTGAAAGTTCACTTCGACGATTCCTTGATCTGAAACCGGGAACCTTCACTCTTTACCAAGATTTTTTCAGCAATCTGCTTTCGCAGAAATATGTAGAGTATTCTACCGAACTCAATAACACGAACAAGAGCTCTGATTCCGCTCCACTCCTTTCTCGCCTTCAAACCATATCTAATCAAGCCAAAGAAGCGGACAATGCTCACCCATTAAATGGCCTCAAAGTAGCGATTGATCCTGGCCATATGGGAACTCACTTTTGGGACATCAATACTGGGAAATACGTGAAGTTTGAAGGAACAATAGTAAGCGAAGGTGAAATCAATTTATGGACCGCTCTCCTGGTAGCCAAAGAGCTGGAATCCTTGGGAGCGATTGTAAAACTAACACGCACTCAAATGGGTACCGTATCAAAGGAAGATGTTAAGACTTTCAACACTATTCCCTATTTAAATCAATTTTTCTACGAAAGTTTTGAGCAAGACTGGATGAGAAAACTTTTTCACCTCAATGACGACGAACTCACTGTCGAAGTGAAAAATACTCCAGAGGCGAAGATTTTACAAAATCAAGATAAAGTCATCGACATGTTCTACGTTCGGGGTGCGGACCTGGAGGCACGTTCACAGATTATTGATGAATTTAGCCCCGATATCACTCTGGATATTCACTACGATGCGGACGACGTTACACCAACGAAGCTTCAAACGAGCGCTGACAGAATCGAAGCATTCATTCCTGGGGCATTCCTGAAGACCGAAACTGGCTCAAAAAAGGCTCGCTTCCAAGCAATGAAGCACTTGTTAGAGGTTCGCCGGTGGAACGAATCGGTCGACCTGTCGTCTGAAGTGGTTCAAGCCATGTCTAAAAGTCTCAACTTAAAACTCCTCACCACCCCGACCCTTCTGGGTGGGTATAAAGTTCGTGATGGCGTTTATGCAAGGAATCTCGCCATTGCAAGGCGCCTCATGGATGGGTTATTGGTGTATGTTGAATGCCTCCATTACGATCATGCCTCAGAATTCTACCAAATGGCCAACCAGGACCAAGAAGGCGAGTACCGAGGTATTCAGTTCCGTTACCCTAAACGAATTAATGACGTAACTCAGGGCATTAAAACTGGAATCCTCTCGTACTTTAAAAACCTAAAGATTGAATAGAGTCTTTACTTTTATTCTCCGCTCCGTTAATCCTAAAGCATGTGGATATGGGGTCTGGAAATACTATTATTAAGCGCTTTTGCTCAAAATTCCCCATTACCTACGAACGTTTGGAGCCGAATTTCAGTACCGAACAAAGGCCGAACAAGCTCCATTGGCTTTTATTCTAATGGCTGCATCTCGGGAGCACAGCCTTTACCCCTCGATGGAACGGGCTATCAAGTGCTCCGCGTCACAAGAAATCGCTATTACGGGAATCCAGAAACCATCCAATTTGTTCAGAACCTAGCCAAGGAAGTCGATGCAAATGGCTCAGCACTTCTTATTGGTGACATGGGCCAACCGCGCGGCGGTCCTCTTCCTTACGGACACGCTAGCCATCAAATAGGATTAGATGTAGATGTCTTATTTTGGACTCATCCAGAACAACGCGCTCGAAAACTCACTACCAAGGAACGTGACGAACTTCCCTTTGTAAATATGCTCAAAGACGATGGAAGTGTTGATACTACAAAATTCACCAAAGAAAGTATTTTAAAACTAAACTTCGCTACCCAAGACGAACGAGTGGAGCGTATTTTCGTAAACCCTGCAATTAAGGCTTATTTGTGCCAAACCTTACCTAAGGCCGAACTTCCATGGCTCCATAAACTGCGTCCCTGGCCTGGCCACAACGAACACTTCCATGTACGCCTCAAGTGCCCAGCTGCTTCACCCGCTCATAGCAAAGACGATGCCTCTCCTAGCGAATGCACTCCACAAGATCCTGTCGCCCCTGGCGATGGTTGTGCTGAAGCGATCGAAGTTTATAAAAATGGAAAATTGAATCAAGTCGAAACAACCAAAAATCATACCGAACCTGAAATGCCTGCTCATTGCGAGAAAGTATTGAAGGAATAACGGCACAACCCATGCAAACAAACTGTCAAAACCAAAACAACACGAAAACGAAACCATAAGGAGCCATCATGGAAAATAAAAGCGAAGTGACCAAACAAACGGACATGGGAAGTAAGAACAAAGCAATTGAACTTGCAATTTCTTCAATCGAAAAACAATTCGGCAAAGGCTCAATCATGCGCCTTGGAAACGACCAATCACTCGTTGCGAATGACATTCCTGTCGTTCCAAGCGGTTCTTTGGGTCTCGACCTCGCACTTGGAATTGGCGGATTCCCTCGTGGCCGTATCATTGAAATCTACGGACCTGAGTCTTCCGGTAAAACCACTCTAGCCCTTCATGCAGTTGCAGAAGCGCAAAAACAAGGCGGAATCGCAGCATACGTAGATGCAGAGCACGCACTTGACGTCAATTACGCCCGCAAATTGGGCGTACGCACTGACGATCTTTTAATTTCTCAACCCGACACCGGTGAGCAAGCGCTCGAAATCGTAGACATGCTCGTTCGCTCAGGCGGAGTAGACGTCCTCGTGATCGATTCAGTGGCCGCACTCGTTCCCCGCGCTGAAATTGAAGGCGAAATGGGCGATTCACACATGGGCTTGCAAGCACGCCTTATGTCTCAAGCACTTCGTAAATTAACCGGCACCATCAGCCGTAGCGGAACTTTGGTAATCTTCATCAATCAAATTCGGATGAAAATCGGCGTGATGTTCGGAAACCCTGAAACGACAACTGGTGGTAACGCACTTAAATTCTACGCTTCTGTTCGTCTCGACATTCGCCGCATCCAAGCAATCAAAGATGGCGAAAATGTAGTCGGTAACCGCACACGCGTAAAAGTAGTGAAGAACAAAATGGCTCCTCCTTTTAAGGAAATTGAATTTGATATTCTTTACGGTGAAGGCATTTCTAAAGAGGGCGACCTACTGGACATCGCAGTTCAACACAACTTAGTTGAAAAATCAGGAACCTGGTTTGCGCACAAAGATGAGCGCATGGGACAAGGCCGTGACAACGCTGTCAAATGGTTGAAAGAGCGTCCAGAAGTCATCAAAGAACTTCGCAAAGAAGTGCTCGTAAAATCAGGAATCAATAAAACTCCCGCTCCCGCTATGGCTGCTGCCACTGTTGCAGACAAAACAGATCTGAAGAGCACTCTCGCTGCAAATGGCAAACCTGTTGCAGCTATGCCTACCAAAGCTGCTGCTTTAGCTGCAAAGAAATAGATTTTACATTTTCAAATTTGAGAGCCCCTTCTCCGTTTCGGGGAAGGGGCTTTTTCATAAAACCAAGTGAGTGGTCGCGATTTTCCCAGGAGAAATAGCATGTCCGTAAATTGCATTCGTTTATTCTATTGTTCATTGATGATGTTTCCGATCAGCATGTTTGCACCCCAAGCGCGTGCAGAAATCATCGACACCTATCCTGATTTTCATGAGCTTTCGAGCCACGAACAAGAAGGCAAAACTTATAAAGTTACTACTGAAATTCAAGCAACACCGGGGCATGCAATATTTGCAATTCACGGTGGAAATATAGAGCCGGGCACGGGAGAACTTGCAAAAGAGATGCTTTCACACGGAAAAATACAACTCTATTTATTTGAAGCCCTCGACACCAAAGACCCACTCAGACTTCACCTCACTAGCACGCATTTCGACGATCCACGTGCGCTCGAAATTGCGGCCAAAAATCAACACTGCCTATCGCTTCATGGTTACGAAGACCATACTTCAAAAATGAGCGTGTGTGTGGGCGGAGGCGACTCAAGCTTGCTTAAAAAGTTCATGGAATCCACGCCTCCTAAATCCGTTGAGCTTGTGGCTTGCACAGGAAAGCTTGCTGGAAGCGCAAAAAAGAATATTGTGAATCGCTGTAGTAGCGAGGGAGTTCAGTTGGAACTCTCAACAGAACTCAGAAATAAGATACTGAAAGACGACAAATTTAAAAAAATAATTGCCGACTGGGCCATGCAAATATTTACCCCATGAGTCAAACCCCATCGCTCACCTTGTGATGAGTCAATGTAAAATCAAGTCAAAATGTAAGATGGGTTTAAGCTAATATTTGCAGTTCACACCTGATTTAGGGAGTGCAGACTTGGCGCTATCGGTAGCAGTGCACGTAGGGCACTCGGCACTTACCTCACACATTATTTGTTTCCACATCTTATCGCGTGTAGAGCGAATGCTGCCGACCAGTAAGCCAGCAATACCTAAAATAATAGAAAGTAAAAGCACATATTCAATGATGGCCTGACCGCTTTTTCTATTCACTCCGCTTAACGTTTTCATTTCCACATCTTCTATTCTAGGCTAAACTCTAGCAATATGGAAGATTCACCACAAAATGATCCGAACTTATCCAACCCACCTTTAGAAACCTCTGATCTTGGCAATCAAGGCAAGAGAAAAGTATTTCTCCCGATCGCCATTATTTTAGCGATTGTGATTGGTGCGCTCATGGCGGTTAAGGCATCCGTTCATAAAGAAGTGAAACTCAATACTCAGCCGATCGAACTTGCAGAAGGTGCTGAAATACCTAATTTAGAAATGACCCGCCTTGATGGCACCCAAACTGAGCTCGGAAAAGTTTCGACCAAAGTCACGATGATTAACTTTTGGGCCACCTGGTGCGAAGCGTGTATGTCTGAGATGCCCTCCATCGTTGCACTCCGAGATCAATACGCACCAAAAGGATTTGAAGTATTGGGCGTAAATGTTGACGAGAATCCAAGCCAAGTGGTTCCCGATGTGCAAAAGAAAATGATTATTAAATTTCCAATCTTCACTGACAAAAGCAATGCGCTCGCGGAAATGTTTGACGTGCACGCCATTCCGCTGACCGTACTGATTAATAAAAATAGAAAAATTCTACTAATTGAATCAGGTGAACGCGATTGGAATGGCGAAGATCTTCACCAAATGCTCGACAAGTGGCTGAACGAATAATTTAACAGCTTAATGAAAAACGGTATTATATTTCAACGCCCTGTTAATTCACTCTAGGCAAATGTGCTGAATACCATCTCATATATGAGCTTAAATGATATTGCCAGTAGCCCATTTCGTGACCACCACCTGCATCCTCACCCACATGAAATTCGCGCGTATATCCATATGCTTGAAGTAAAGATAAAAAATTTCTCGTATTTGTAATCCACGGATCACTGCCACCCATATCCATATAAATAGGCACATTGAAGCGTTTTCCAAAAACCTGCATCATTGAAAATGGGTCACGCTTCATGTACTCAATACCCGTACCGAATTGATAATAAAAATCTTGCGAAGCCTGAGCCTGAGTCCGAAAGACGGGGCTATGGGCCGCGACGGCTCCGTAGATTCCCGGATTATTGAGGGTTAACTGAATCGCACCGTGCCCCCCCATAGAAATGCCGGCAATGATTCGCCCTGCCTGATTCGAAATGAGTGAATATTTTTTCTCTGCATCTCGGATGAGATCATGAGTGACTAAATCTCCCCAACGTTCTTGAGTGAGTGCTCCATTCATCCAATATCCATTACCACCATCAGGTGCAATCACCACAAATGGAGTCGCGCCTGTGTCTACCATTCGATCTAGTTCGGCACACATGCCTAATGCATCCACCAGATGCCGATCACCGCCTTTTCCGTGAAGAAAATAAACAGCACCGTAACGATGGGTCGGTGAATAGCCTTTTGGTAATATTACTTTGTAATGCTCAGTCCACTGCGCGTGAAATACCTCTTCCATTTCCTGGCACGCGTGAGCATTGGTGGAAAAAAGAAAAAGTAAAAAAAGAAGGAATAGCCTCTTCATGGGGGGGACGTTCTCATTTTTCAAACGATGAGTCCAGGAAGAATTATTTAAACCTGGTCTTGAACCAAGCTTACTCAACCCAATATGCTTCAGCACAAGTTTCGATGAGCCAGTTTTCAGAATTAATGAGATTATTCTCTTCGGTTTGCTCAATTACAGGAAGCAGAGACGGAGAAACATCGCTTCCACAAACTTGTCGAAAAGTGGCGTCGTAACTTATTTTAAGATAACCATTTTGAATATCTCCGTGATTGATCTCATATTTCACCTGTGCGTTCGCACGCTTGTTCCAATCTTCACACGCAATCATATTATAGTTTAAGTTTGCCTCAATATATTTGTTCTGTTCGAGAGCGTATACCAGAGCTCGCTGATCGACGCCTTGTAATATAATCGATTTTTCATTTTCAGAAGGGAGGCGCATCCTCTTAAAAGGCATTTCCCCATAATGCTGTACCAAACGTGATCCGCTTTGGATCATTCCGCTCATCAGTGCGTCTGCTGAGTAAGCCGCTTCTAGGCTTTTACCAGGCAAAGTCGGCGCATCCGTTTGAGAACGACACGCAAACTTACGCACTATGGGAGTTTTTAACTGAGAAGGGGGTGCGAAAGTTAATATCTGCGCAGGGGTTATTTCAAATGCAGGCTTTTTACCGCAGACAGGATTCGCACTTATTTTAGTCAACTCACATTTCGCAGTCAGGGAAATGTAAGAGTAACGCTCTTGATGTTTTTGAATGGGTCGCACCTCCGCCACGGTGCTCACCGTACGAGCTTCAACCACTCCATCATCAATAATCGGATCCTCGCTCAGAAATCTCAATTCTTTTTCACTGTGAATCACCTTCCTCAATGCGGCCTCTGCAACGTCAACACTTACGCCAATTTTTGCCAGTCCGTTCGGATTCAGATGAACGACTGAAATTTCCAATCCATGCAGATGTGCATTTTTATCGTTTTCCTGCATTGAATCTACGATCGCGCTGAGCGTATTGACATTGATATTTGGAGTAGTCACCGGAGCGGAAACGGACTTTTTTGCTTCAGTCTTCACTGAATAGTAAGTCCTATTTGGCGTTTGTAAGCCCTGCGCAAAAACCATGCTGCTCTCGCCTACCGGAATTAAATCAGTTCTAGACGCACTATGAAAATTACATTTTAAATTTTCAAGTTGAGACTTCGGGTATAAAGCGTGAAGCCATGCCTCAATTCTTAAGCGGTCAGCTTTTGGCATTGGAGTTTGATCAAAAAAATTATATAGAGTCTCAGAAGTCCTGCGATTCACCTGCGCGTGCGCGTGCCCTCCAATCACCAGCAATATTAAAAATAAAAAACGGTGTAACAACATTTATTTATTTCCTTCTATTTCTCAAAAAGTCACATTTTCAAGTTGCACTTTTCGCTGCATTTTTCTTCATATAAATGCCGGGTACCCTCATCAGCACCCGGCATCCTCTCGTCATCGCCTTCGTACCAGGAGTACTAGGGCACTAAATCATGAGTTCAACTTCTGATAGAGCAGTTATAAACCTTAGTTGACTAAAATGGGCGGAAATTTTATAAGATCAAATTAAATGAATTCGTTTTAATTCTAAGGCCGAATTCATAGACTTTTTACTGAAACGGCGATTTAATCGTAAACAATGAAAGCACCTACAACGATAAAGCTGAGTAGCTCCGTTTTATTCCTTCTCTTCATGAGCGCCTGCGCTGACAAACCAGTGCAAGAAAACCCCATTCCCGTTTCCCCTTGGGGCGGGAGTTATACTTTTAGCTACACACCTGCTGAGCAAAAAGAGGTGACTCCAGTAAAAATTAACTTGGCAATTCTCACACCTAGTTACAAAGAAGATGGCAGTGCATTCAGTGATCAAACTTACGCAAAAGTAGGCAGAGGTTTTGCAACCTCAATGGCAAGCGACCTGAATAAAATCCTGATTTCGAAGGGTGTCACCACCATGGGTCCCTATGCTTCCCATGATGAAATCACACTCGCTGACAAAAAAGACATTTCACTCATTCTTGCCCCCAAAATATTGATCACTACTCAAGTGATCTATTTAGATGCAAACGGAAACATTGATCACTACGGGAACAGAGGAAATTACTCCACAAACGATGTAGTCAATTCGCGAAGTGGACGTCACGGTAAAAGGAATACAACGAGTTCGGCCAATAGTTCAGTTAAAAATGGCCGACAATTTATGCTTAAAGTGAACGGCACCATCACCTTTATCATCAAGAATATTTCAAGCGAAGAAAGCCTATGGGTTAAAAAGTTCGACCTAGAAGAAGTAGTATCTGGAGGGCGTGAAATTAACACTAAGGGAACCGTTGAGTACGACGGGAAACCTGACGCACTCGCCGACGCCATTAAACAAGATTACCCGCTGATGATGGATTATTTCACCAAATCCATTAGTTCAGAAGTTCTGCTAAAACTTAGGAAAGATGCTAAACAGATGCATCGTCAAAAAAAGCATTATTAATCAAAGAGAAACATTACCCCTAAGACGCGAGGTAGTAACACCCCTTACGGGTTTGAATGGAAACTCCGAACTTTTTTCGGACATTAGATGCGAGCGCTGCCAGTTTTAAAAAATCAGACTTAAGAGTGGGCTTTTTGCCATAGAGAATTTCGTAAATAATCACCTTGGAGAGCGGTCCTTTGTTTTGTTTCAGAACTTCGAGAAATTTTTCTTCCTTCGTGCCTCCTGACGCTACGACCACATTTGTATTAAATGTTGTTTCGGAGAGCGCTTTATTAAGTGCGATCATGAAGAGTCCTCTAATGCCCTTAAAGACAAAGTCTGCTCTATAAACTTCGGGATTGGTCTCCTGAAGCTCGTGCCAATGAAGACTTGCAGTTTTATGGTCTCCTTCAGAGATGGCCTTGATGACATTCATTTGATGAAACAATTCTTGTGCCTCGGCAAAATCACTTTCGTAAATATAAAAGGGTGCATCCTTTTCTAAGTACTGAGTTAAGCTTTTTATAAACTTATAATTGCTACTCGTCTGATATTTACGATGAGATTTGAGTTCGGCAATACAGGAGTAAGCCGCAGGCAATTCATTGAGCTGAAGAAATATAGAAAACTTCTTCAAGATAAAAAAAATCTTTTGATGTTCAATCATCATTGGCATGGAAGGATTCAAGTCCTCACTCAGTGCTTTCGCCTTTACGAGGTCATTCTTGATAAGATGGTATTCAAGTTGACATAGCCCGAGTGCAATAGCTTCATAGACACTTTTCGATCCGAGCGTGTTCAGCTTCTCAAAATAAATCTGCATCCGTTTTTCATCATGACGATTGGAATAGGCATTGAATAAATTATACAAAGTTACGAATTCCCGTTGATGACCACGAGTTCCCTTGCCAACACGATAGGACTCCTCAAGAAGCTCGGTCGCCTTTTTAAATTCGGACTTATTATTATAAGTAATTCCCAATATTAAAAGTCGTTGAGACTCAATGTATGCATCGGCTGCAGTAAAGGAAGTCAGGCTCTCAATAATAATTTCGAAGTCATTATCACGTAACTGAAGCCCTGCTTTAATTATTCGTTTTTCAGGCAGGGTCGGGCGCTTGTCTTGAAGGTAACGCTTTGCCTTTGCGGGGTCTGAGCTCAGGCATTGCAACGCTTCTGTAAAGGCCTTCGACCTATGATTCACAGATTAGCCACCGAGTGTTCTCAAAAAGAAGATGATTTCTTCGACACCTTTGCCCGCTTTAGGATACTTTTCGCCCAGATAATTTCGGACTAAGGAGTCAGAAACAAACAGCTTCACTTTTGCAGCTTCTGAGGAGTTTTTTATCGTTAAACAATGCTCTATATTTGACTGAGGTGCCTTCGTCGTCGCTGCTGTGTCTGGACATTGAAACTCTGGAGCATGATGAGCACTTAAAAAAGACCCCATCATCTCGATTATGATTAAATTATATGCAGTGGCGAACTCCGCCAAATTTGAAAACTTCAGCTGTGGATAACAAAGTGCAAATTGACGAGCTACGATTATATTCACTTCGGACTCTAGCTTGCTGAGCTGAGGATACCTTTTTGCTAAATCAACGGGAGTCAGTACTCCACCATCACCCACATGAGCATTCAAAATTAAGGGAGCTGGCTTGGCATCAATACTTCCAGGAAAGATAACTCCCCCACCCGGTGTGGTCTGCGCGAAACTCTGTACCGGTAGAACGATAACGATGATGAGGGCAATTCTAAATAGACTCACTCAGACTCCTTCAACAGTATAGTTCGGATTTTAAAGGAAGATCCTTTAATTGCGGACTTACAATTGACTTAGCGCACTCTCAAGTCTCATTTAACACACAAGGACAATGCAATTATTGACGCAAATGGTCAGCTTTAAAATCAAAGCCGATGATTGGAAGAAAGATCGGAAAATAACCTACCAACCCATTCTGTAGTACATCTCTTCGAAGTGATCGTAAGGCAGCACTATAAAATCAGAGTCGTAGCCCGGCAGAAGTGCGCCTTTAGTTTCCTGAAGGCCGAGCGATTTCGCCGCACTATAGGTGACGCTGGCAAAAATCTCGGCCGAATTCATGTGCATATAAAGTGCACTGAGGTTCATCATGAGCGGAAGATTGAGCGAATAACAAGAGCCAGGATTAAAATCGGTGGCAACCGCAACACAAGCACCCGCATCCAGCAACGCGCGAGCCGGCGCATATTTTTCCTTCAAATAGAAAGCGGTACCGGGCAAAAGAGTCGCGACAGTATCTGATTTTGCGAGGGCTGCAATTCCTTTTTCAGAGATCTTTAACAAATGATCGGCAGAAAGCGAGTGAAGCTTTGCTGCGAGCCTGGCTGATTCGGAATTAGTCAATTCATCGGCATGAATTTTTGTGTGAAGACCCAACTTTTTAGCAGTACGCAAAATACGCTCGCCCTCGGCAAGACTATAATACCCTTCATCAATGAAGACGTCGCAAATGTCGGCAAGGCGAGCCTTCTTTACCGCAGGTAAAGTTTTATGAAGCATTTCATCAATGTATTGGCTGCGTTTTTGATCAATGGGAATAGCGTGAGCACCCAAGTAAGTAGAGATGAAGGTCATTTGTGGAAGCGCTTGCTTCAGGGCTGCGACTACTTTGAGACACTTTATTTCAGTTTCATGATCAAGACCATAGCCCGATTTACATTCAATCGTGCGAACGCCATGACGGTAAGCAATGAGCGCCCGCTTCAGGGCCGACTCAAACAACTCTTCAAACTTTGCTGCGCGGGTTGCATTTACCGTGGTCAGTATTCCCCCACCCTCATTGGCAATTTCTTGATAGGTGGCGCCCGCACATCTTCTGGCGAATTCCTGCGCTCGAGATCCAGCAAATACCAAGTGCGTGTGTGAATCAATCAATCCTGGAATAATTGCGTTCTTGTTTTTTAAGTGAGTGGCTTTTAGCTTTTGAAATTTCTTAGGAAGTTCCTTTGTCGTTCCCACCCAATGTATTTTCTTTTCATCAAATACAATTGCACCATCTGCTATGGCGCTTACATCGGCGGGCTTTAACATTCGCC
Organism: Oligoflexia bacterium; assembly: GCA_903845155.1. Taxonomy (GTDB): domain Bacteria; phylum Bdellovibrionota; class UBA1018; order UBA1018; family CAIMNF01; genus CAIMNF01. The sequence continues at coordinate 33,948 of CAIMWN010000250.1, read as the reverse complement.
CCTCTTTATTAATGATCGCTTCGCCGGTATAAATTTTTGCTGCGTGGATGAATGCTTTCATGATTTTTTGTTCTCGAGATTGGTTGAGTTTAACATAGGCATTCGAGCTCCATATTCAGGTAGTTTTTCTTGCGCATTTTTTATCGCAATTTCATAGCCTGCGTCCGCATGGCGAACCACTCCCATACCTGGATCACTCGTCAACACTCGTTCGATTCTAAGTTTCGCTTCTTCGGTTCCATCAGCAACAATCACCATTCCAGAGTGAATGGAATACCCCATGCCCACCCCACCGCCATGATGCACACTCACCCAAGAAGCTCCGTTTACTGCATTGATCATGGCATTTAAAATTGGCCAATCCGCAACCGCATCTGAACCATCTTTCATCGCTTCTGTTTCGCGGTTAGGCGAAGCTACGGATCCGCAATCCAAATGATCGCGTCCGATCACAATTGGTGCTTTTACTTTTCCGGTTCTTACGAGCTCATTGAACATGAGTCCTGCCTTAAGTCGTTCACCAAAACCAAGCCAACAAATGCGCGCAGGGAGCCCTTGAAATGCAATTCGTTCGCTCGCTACATCGATCCAACGATGAAGACCTTCGTGCTTTGGAAATAGCTTTTTTAGCTCTCGATCGGTCACGGCTATATCTTCTGGGTCGCCGGAGAGTGCAACCCAACGAAATGGGCCGCGACCTTCACAAAATTGTGGGCGAATGTAAGCGGGCACGAAACCTGGAAAATTAAAGGCGTTCTTCACTCCGGCCTTTACGGCTTGAGCGCGAATATTATTCCCATAATCAAAAACAATAGTGCCCCGTTTCTGAAATTCTAGCATGGAGCTCACGTGTAACCCCATACTCGCAATTGCTTTTTGCTTATAGCTTTCAGGATTATTTTTTCTTAAGTTTGCCGCCCCCTCGAGCGAGAAACCTTGGGGAATATACCCATTCAACTCGTCGTGTGCGCTCGTTTGATCAGTCAGGAGTTCGGGTAAAAAATTTCGCTTGAGCAATTCGGCCAACACATCCACCGCATTTCCGATCACACCAATAGAACGTGCTTCTTTCTTAGCCTTTGCACTCTCAACTGCCTTCAGCGCATCATCGAGATTCTCAAACAGTTCGTCGAGGTAACGCGTTTCAATTCTTCTCTGAGCACGAACGGGATCCACTTCGATCGTCAATGAAACTGCTCCCGCAATAGAAGCCGCAAGTGGCTGAGCGCCACCCATCCCACCCAAACCCGCTGTAAGAATTACTTTACCAGCCAGACTTCCACCAAAATGCTGGCGTCCTGCTTCTGCAAACGTTTCATAAGTTCCTTGAACAATTCCCTGCGTACCAATGTAGATCCAAGAACCTGCAGTCATTTGCCCATACATCATTAGGCCCTTTTGATCGAGTTCATGAAAATGCTCCCAGGTCGCCCAATTCGGCACGAGCATGCTATTCGAGAGCAACACTCTTGGTGCGTTTTCGTGCGATCGAAAGACCGCTACGGGTTTTCCGCTTTGAATCAGTAAGGTTTCATCCGATTTTAGACTTTGAAGAGTGCTCACGATGGCATGATAAGAATCCCAATTGCGTGCAGCCTTTCCGATGCCGCCGTAAACAACGAGCTCATCTGGGTTTTCCGCAACGGCCGGATCGAGATTGTTCATGAGCATGCGGAGTGCAGCTTCTTGCACCCAGCCTTTACAGGATAAAGTAGTGCCACGAGCAGCATGAATGGGCGTATGTTTTTGTGAGGAAAGACTCGAAGAATGACCTGTTTGATTCATAGAAAGAACATATCATTGAGTTCTAATTTCGTCGATTCCCTTCAAGCGTCCATCTTCATAATGGCTTGAAGCATAGGCCTGAGTAATCACCCGACTAGTATCGTGATCGATTGCTTCAAAATTCGCGGTCCTTGGATTAAACTCTAGAGTAATTCTCTTTTCATGACGTACAGGGTTAATCAAATTGAAATGATACACATACTTAAAGATCATTTCTATTTTCTGTGATCCAAGCACCTTAGTTTTTAAAGAGACAATATCGTACACCGCAATTCTTAAAACGACCTTGGCTTTTCTATTAGTCGTTTCAAGTGGAAAACTCAACACTTCACCGTTAGGTTCACGATACACTATGCCCGCGATCGAATCATGCTTATCGGTCTGTATTCCCAAATCCCAAACCTGTTTTCCGGTCTCCTGCGCGCTGAGCTTCACCATATAAATATCACTGGCAAATGCAGCACTAGAGTATATAAAAGCACCTAGCAAAAATAATAGTTTATTCATTCCTTCACTCCGTCTGAATTTCTGCAATCCCAATTGGAATTGCACCACTGAAGTTGGTCTTGGCGATCACTTCATGAATCACTTGTCCGGTCCTTTGGTCAATCACGTCATATTGATGCGTAAAGGGATTTAACTTTACGGAGAAAAAAAGGCTCATCTTTTTCCCGCTCACGTAGCTATGAACATATTGCATCTCAATCAATGCGGACTCGCGAGAATCCATAGATACAATTCTGAGCTTAACCAACTTTATGAAAGAGACTCTAAAAATGGTCACGAATCTCTGAAGGTCTTTCAACGTATAGAGAAATTGCTCGTGGTCGGAGTTTTGAAAATAAATTTGCTCAATTAAATTCTGCTGATTCAGATCAAACCCAAGCTCGTATTCATGCGTTGGAAAATAATCTGAAGTTACACGAATAGCGGGGACCAATGCTGCCTGAGAAAATACCGGCGTTAAATACAGCAACAGGAGCATTGCGATTACAATTTTTCTTCTGAATAAACAATACTTCATGACTCTCTCTCTTCGTTAAGCGCAGTGGAAATATCACGCGTTCTGAAGGAGGTCAATTTTATATTACATTAATTTAGTTTAATTGCAAACAGCTGAAATTACGTGGCTTTTTTCTTCGATACCCCAATGAGAAAAATTTCCTTGCTCTCTTTTCGAGTGCTTTGAGGGCGCAATACTTCCACCTTACCAAAGCGTTCAATCATCATTTTCCGGAGTTCCGTAAAGTCATCCGAATGGAAGAACTTACATACAAAATTACCGCCCGGCTTTAAGAAACGATCTGAAACATGGAGCGCTAGTTCGCATAACTCCATTGAGCGCGCTTGATCGGTAATGCGTATTCCGGTGGTCTTGGGGGCCATATCTGAGAAAACACCATCAAAAATGGGCTCAAAACCATTCTCAATAAAAATTTTGTCCAGGTTCAAATCACGAAGGTCAGCGTGTATGAACACTGCATTTGCCAATGTGAGCTCGACTTTAATTAGATCGACCCCAAGTACCCTGCCTTTTTCACCCACTTTTTGAGAGAGATACTGCGACCATGAACCCGGAGCAGCACCCAAATCTAGCACCTTCATTCCCGCCTTAATGATCCGGTACTTTTGATCAATTTCTTCAAGCTTATAGATAGAACGAGCGGCAAAATTCTCTTCCTTTGCCTTATAGTAATAGTGATCTTTTTTGTTGTAAGCCATTGATTCCATCATACTTACCTCAATTTATAGGTTTCGTAAAGGAGCCCGGAATTACAGATGTATTCACTATTAAGGTAACTTAATTGGCCTAACCGCCCCTTTTCACACACAACTAGGGCACGAGGGTCACATGCAAAAAAAACACAATCCATTAGGACTAATCTCCGTATCTGTTTGGTCCATTTTCTTTCTATTAAACGCAGCTCTTTCCCATGCGAAAAGCGTGGAAGATCCCAACGATCAGAGAGTCGCTCAGACTTATTCCGCGTTTCTCAATGCGACGAACGCTTCAACGCAGCTGTTTCCGCTCAATCAAAAAGCGGGACAAGAGGGAACGGTTAAAACGCAGCCCTGGTCAGGATACTATTGGCCACTCTTGAAAGGATCTGTCGCCAGCCCAAAACAAGATTGGAAAAATTTTTTAGGCATGATGGGAAAGTTTCAAAAATTTGAGCGCCGTTTTCAAAATCGCATGCAAAAGATCAGCGAGGAAATTGATCAGCTGAGCCCGAATGAAATCGAAGACTTCGGTCCTTCCGAAAAGTACGATTTGTATCTGGGGGACGCATCTTTTTCGCTTACCCATGCAATTTGGCAAAGTGCGCGCGAAAGCTTCAACCGCTTTGGAAAGATTGAAAATTGGGAAGGAAGTTGTCAGGGTTGGTCGAGCGCCTCTATTTTTAGTCCTCGTCCTGAAAAACTCATTACGGTGATGTCACTCGATGGTAAATACCTCATTCCATTTTATCCAGACGACCTAAAAGCACTCGAGACTCTAGTTTGGGCAAACTCCTATATTCAGGATGCGACCGTGTTCGCGGGAAGTCGCTGTTACTCAGGTAAACCCGAAATTGATAGGCCCAGCGGACACGTCATCGACGAAAACTGCAGAGGGGTAAACCCAGGTGTTTTCCATCTTGGAATTCTCCAACTGATTGGTGTTCAAAAAACTTCGTTTATCGTGAATCGCAATCAAAGCACCGAAGTTTGGAATCAACCCATATCAGGGTACTCGTTCACTTATTTTAATCCAAAAACACTGAATGATGGGGATTTACAAAGTTCAATCGTTCCTCTCTCCGCTCTTCCACATGACCCCTTTGCCAGATTCAGGAATGCTAAAACAAAATCACTCGTGGGTGTAAATATGACCATCAGTTATATTCACGGTTCCCACCCTAGCCATAGCGTGGAAGACTCCGAACGAAACGACAAAATCAGGACATTGGATTTTACTTATGATTTAGAGCTGAGTGAACAAGGAGAGGTACTGGGAGGCGAATGGATCAGTCAAAAGGAAGAAACGCCGGAAGAAGATCCAAATGAAGGTGAAGCAAATCACGGCAACACTTTAGTTAACACCCCAAGCTTTCCTGGGTTTATTTGGAGATTTAAATACGATGAACCCATTGCATTTTCAATTGTGGATCCACCGATTGGCACTGATATCCACAAGCTCGATCGAAGTGCACTGATCACACTCCACCAAAAGGCAGTGAAGAATCGTTACACCATCTACAGGTACGATGCACAGGGACACAATGCTGGAGTTTTATATCAAGAGCTTAAACCCCAGGCACTGTCTATTGTTGTGAATGATTTAGTAAAAATGAGTCGAGATACTCAGAAATAGCGATGTCAGCCTCAAACTGCAAGGAATTACATTACTGTAACTTTACGTAACAGATCTAAGTCTTCGAGCGCTTTTCCTGATCCACGAACTACGCAAGTAAGAGGATCTTCGGCTACCGTCACAGGTAAACCCGTTTTTTCTTTGATGAGAATATCTAAATTCGCAAGAAGGGCTCCACCGCCCGCAAGCACAATTCCGTTATCGACGATATCGGCTGCAAGCTCTGGAGGCGTACGTTCTAGTGCAACTTTAATTGCATCGACTACTGCAGAAACGGGTTCTGCAAGGGCATCCCGAATTTCTTCACTATTGAGCTCAATGGTTTTAGGAGCGCCCGAAATCAAATCGCGTCCTTTTACTTCATGAGTTTTTTCTTCTTCAAATGGATAAGCACAACCAATGGAAAGCTTGATTTGCTCTGCAGTTCGCTCGCCGATGAGAAGTGAGTATTTACGCTTAATGTAATTCACAATTGCATCGTCAAACTTATCGCCTGCAACTCGCACTGATTTTGAATAGACAATCCCACCCAATGAAATCACTGCGACTTCAGTTGTTCCACCGCCGATATCCACAATCATGTTACCGCTTGGTTCACGAATAGGAAGGCCGGCACCGATGGCCGCAGCCATGGGCTCTTCAATCAAATAAACTTCACGTGCTCCCGCTGATTGGGCAGATTCTTTTACTGCGCGTTTCTCAACCTGGGTAATCCCGTAGGGGATACAAATCATAATGCGTGGACGAATAAAGCTGCGGCCTTCGCTTGCTTTCGTAATAAAATATTTCAGCATTGCTTGAGTGACTTCGAAATCGGCGATCACTCCATCCTTCAAAGGACGAATTGCTTGAATGGAGCCTGGTGTTCGTCCCAGCATCTCTTTCGCTTCTTTTCCCACTGCCAGTACCCTCGTCTGTCCGCGGGCATTCCTATGAATAGCCACCACAGATGGTTCATTCATAATCAGGCCCCGGCCCTTTGAAAAGACCAAGGTATTTGCGGTTCCTAAATCAATTGCTAAGTCGTTCGTAAAAAAATCGAGAATTTTTTGGATCATGTTGTTTTTACCATCTGTAATGTCTAATTTGTTCACCGCGGGATGCGATTTCACTCATTGATTTCAAGCCAATTTCTAAATGCAAATCTGTGTATTCCTTAAACACACTGGAAGCCGATCGTTTTGTTTTAATTCCACCCCGCTTCAGCGGTAAATCCGAAACCAACAACAACGCACCAATCGGAACCTTACTCACAAATCCCACCACGAATAAAGTTGCGGTTTCCATATCAATCGCAAGTGCTCGTTCGTGATAAAGATCTGCTTTAAAACTATCATTGAATTCCCAGAAACGATAATCAGTGGTGTGAACCACACCGGTACGATAATCATGTCCCTTTTCAACTAAAATTTCTGATACAAACTTTTGCACTTTAAAGGTTGGAAGTGCTGGAGCTTGACGAGGGAGAAAGTGATGAGACACTCCTTCATCTCGAATGGCAGCAGTGGGAATAATAAAATCGCCCTTCTTTAAAGAGTGATGAAGTCCGCCGCACATGCCTAAAAATAAAACTGCTTTCGGATCGAGCACTGCTAAACACTCAATGATCAGAGCGGCAGTCGGTGAACCGATTGAAAAGTTAATAATAGAAACGCCATCTTTTTTAGAGTGCACGGCACTCATAGCAGATCCACGAGTTCGTACACCGCTCGTGAGTGTGGCGAAACGCTCCATGTAATATTCAAAGTTGGTTAAAATTATTTGTTTTTGAAATTGTGCTAAAGTACTACCGGTATACCGTTCCAAAATATCGCGCGCGATCTTTTGTTTTTTGGTATTCATGTAAATGCGGTTAGTATTAGGTATTAAATAAGGGTTTTTTTCCACGTTAACAGGTTACTCAGTGGAGAACGCCGAAACAAGCGAAATTATTGATTATGTTGGAATCACAGACCCATCACATCCCCATTTTACTGGAACCCATTTCTCACTTCTTAGTCGAGGGAATCCAAAATTTACCAGAATCCGCGCCAAGCGGGGTAATTTTAGATTGTACTCTGGGCGGCGGAGGTCATTCCGCAAACATTCTCAGCAAATTGGGGCGCCGCGCAAAGCATCGAATTATTGGTATCGACCGCGATCCTGACGCCATCGTGAGGGACCAAGTTCGATTTGCCGAAGAGATCAGCCTGGGCTTGATTGAAGTCGTTCATGCGTCTTTTAGCCAAGCGCTCGAAGCAGTGGGAGATCGGCCAATTTATGGACTTCTCGCTGATTTGGGAATCTCGAGTGACCAGATCGACTCCCAAACCCGCGGGTTTAGCTTTCGATATCCGGCCCCCCTCGACATGCGCATGAATACCAAAGCGGGTATTTCACTTCAGGACTACCTGGGAGACGTGAGCGAAAGTGAGCTTTCAGACGTAATCTGGAAATATGGGGAAGAACGTCTTTCGAGAAAAATCGCCCGCCGACTGATCGACCTCCGATCGCGTGGGATTTTACCCAAAAACACGCTCGAGTTAGGCGACGCGGTTGCCGCATCTTTCCCTCCTGCCATGAGACACAAGGGCATTCATCCAGCGACCCGTACTTTCCAAGCGCTCAGAATTTTTATCAACCAGGAATTGAATGAACTCGAACTTTTAATTCGCGATGTATTTCCTAAAGTAGCGCCCGGTGGTCGTTTGGCGATCCTTTCCTTTCATTCACTAGAAGACCGACAAGTGAAGGAAACATTTAGAGTAAGAGAAAATTACGAACTCCCCTTCAAAAAAGCGATCCAAGCCTCTGATGAAGAAGTTGAGGCCAACTCTCGCTCTCGAAGTGCGAAGCTTCGACTCGCCATCAAAAAATAATTTAGCTCATTCTCCTGCGCCATTTTTATGACACTCAATTAAAGTAAAACGCTGCGGCAGGAGCTGAAGCGTGAGTTGCGAAGCAGGCCGGAGAACTCAGCGTAGACCAACGGGCCAACTTTTATTGCCTCGCAATAAAAACCAAGTTACACTTGAGCTTAGTCATGAAAAGATTTTTCCCAATGTGGACCATTCCAGTGTTGATCCTTTTTGCTTTTGCCACGGTATGGCTCAGACTTACCGTTGTTCAAACTACTTACGAACTTAATCAAGCAAACAAAACACTCAACAATCTTAAACTTGAAAGCGAACGCCTCGAACTTAAAGTTGCTCAAGCACGCTCACCCAGAAGACTAGAGGCACTTGCAAAATCAAAATTTAAATTAACCCCCCCTACTCCGGATCGCATGATCCAATTGAAAGAATGAATATTTGAGTTCGCGCTCGGCCGCATTTCATCAAACGCCTTCTATCCGCATCCGCTTAAGCCTCGTGATTGGCTTGTTTGCTTTAATTTCAGTTGGAATGTTATGCCGATCACTCAAGTTGCAAATCATCGGAGAAACGAAACTCGAAAACTTGGGTAAGAAACAATTTCAGTCTAAAATCATGATCAAACCAAGGCGCGGACTGATCGTAGATCGTACAGGCGAAGCACTCGCCATCAACCTTGAAACTTCAAGCCTCGCAGGCAATCCTTCTAAAATTTTAAAATCAAGATCGACTCTTCATTTATTAGCCCATGCACTAGGCACCTCACCGCAAGTGTTGAAGAAAAAACTAGATGCGAAGAGAGCATTCATTTGGTTCGAACGTCACGTCAGTGAAGATCGTATTAATCGCTTTAGAAAAGCCGGAATCCTTCAAGCAAACGGTGACATGCCCGAGGGCCTTTGGATTGTTAAAGAGATGAAACGGGTTTATCCCCATGGTGAGATGGCTCAATCTCTCATTGGTTCCGTAAATGTTGATACAGAAGGACTCGAAGGCGTAGAACTCTGGCTTAATAAGAAATTGGCCGGGAAAGGTGCTTCCTTTGATGCATTTAAAGACGCACTCGGCAGACCCGCTCTTTACCAAATGAATGCACAAACCAAAACACAAGATGGAGAAAACATTGATCTCAGCATTGATGCTTCACTTCAGTATTCGGTTGAGGAATCACTGCAAGACGCCATGATTAAAACTCGGGCTCAGAGCGGAACCGTAATGGTCATGGATTCCAAGACTGGTGAAATCCTCGCGCTTGCACAAGCATCAAGCGCAGGAACAGGCCGCGGAGTTAAAAAAGTAATGGCTGTTACGGATGGCTATGAACCTGGTTCAACCATGAAACCCCTCATGCTTGCATCAGCAATCAACAAGGGTGTAGTTAAGCTCAGTGACCAACTTTTTGGTCACTACGGAAAATTCGTCATTCAAAAGAGAACCATCAGCGAAGCTGAGGCTCACGAAAAATTTGGATACATCACACTTAAAAAAATGGTCACCGTATCAAGCAATGTGGTTGCAGCAGAACTTGCACTCAAGTTTGGCGCTGAACGCTACCTCGCCTCCTTAAAAGAAATGGGATTCGGCGCCAAAACAGGGAGTCAACTCCCAGGTGAGATTTCTGGCTGGATGCCTGGTACCGCTAAAAATATTAAGCCCCTCACCCTCGCTACCATGGGATTTGGTCAAAGCATCATGGTCACTCCCATGCAGATGATTCGTGCATATGCTGCACTTTCAAACGGTGGCTTTTTAGTTGAGCCTACCCTTCTCAAACGAAAAGAAAATGAAAAGATAAATGAAGTCCCTCTTTTCAAACAGGGCGCGGTGAGAGATGCGACTGAAGCGCTCGTCAACGTTACTGAAGACGAAAAGGGAACAGGTAAAAAGGCGAGACTCGAAGGGTATCTGATCGCTGGTAAAACAGGAACTGCCCAAACAGTTGACCCACACACGAAGCGCTACTCCACTTCAAGATACATTGCTTCTTTTATTGGTTATCCGGTTGGCGTAAAACAACCGATCACCATTCTTGCACTCTTAGATCATCCAAAAGGAATTTATTACGGTGGCGAAACTGCCGCACCACTTTTCTCCCAAGTGTTAAAACAAACAGTCAGTCGCTTCAGTATTCCTACTACAGAAAAAATGGAAATTCCTTTAGTGCAGGGCACCCCAGCACCGAGTAAAAAAGAAGCACTCATTGCAAATGAAAGTATTCAAATTGCGCAATCCAGTGCCGAAGTAAGTGCGCAATCGGTTGAAAGCTCAAAGGAAGTGAATCTTGACCACCCCGTCATGCCTTCTCTCATTGGACTCACGCCGCAAGAGGCAATTCGTTCATTAAAACCATTTCTGCCTCAAGTCCAAATTCATGGTTTTGGACTCATTAAACATCAATCTCCAGAAAGCGGCTCTGTTCTTTCTCCTCATCTCCGTGTTACTTTTTTCCTTGAGGAGTAGTCATGACCGAGTCCTTGATCCATGTCACCGCAAACTCGAAGGAAGTTAAAAAGGGGTCCATTTTTTTTGCTCTCAAAGGAGCAAAATTCGACGGGCATCTTTTTGTAAAAGATGCTGTCCTCGCGGGAGCATCTCAAATTTATTGTGAGGAAGATCCAAAAATAAAACTGACACCCACACAGAGCGCGCATTGCAAAATTACTATTCTGGGTAAAGAGACCCGAAAAAAACTGGGTGAGCTAGCTAGCCAAATGGCAGGAAACCCCACTCATACTTTAAAGATGATCGGAGTCACCGGTACGAGCGGAAAGACCACTACCACTTATCTCATTCATCACCTCTTGAATGCCTGCGGATATTCGTGTGCGCGCCTCGGTACCAACGGCGGTTATTTCAAGGGCTACGAAACGGAAACGTCAAACACTACTCCAGACCCAGTAACGCTGCAAAAATGGTTCAAGACCGTTCAAGAGCAAGGAGCCACACACGTGGTGATGGAAGTTTCTTCACACGCACTCGATCAGGAGCGCACTTGGGGAATCGCTTGGGATGGCGCTGTATTTCTCAATTTGAGCCCTGAGCACATGGATTATCATCCGACCCTCGAACATTATTTTAAAGCAAAGGCCCTGCTCTTTACTGAGCATGCAGAGTACTCAAAGAACATCGGGAAGAACTTCTATGCGGTAAGCAATCAAGACCGTAGCTATGGCGCGCGCTTAATTAAGGAAAACAAAAACATTCATCCCTATTCCATAAGAGAGCAAGTCCGAAACTTAAGGAATACCGCAACTGGAATCGAAGCGGAAATGAAGTTGAACCGCAAATGGGTCCCCGTATCCTGTCCGCTCTTTGGAACCTTCCAAATTGAAAACATACTTGCAGCGCTTTCCATTGTCGCCGGGCTGGGGATCGATGTGGAGGAAGCTTGCGCGACCCTCCCCCATTTTTCAGGAGTGCCCGGTCGAATGGAATACATTCCAAACGAGGAAGGGATTTTCACTTTTGTCGATTACGCACATAAACCTGAAGCACTTGAGAAAGTTCTCCTTTCTGTAAAACCAACCTTGGAGAGATTCAGGGAGGGGCAAAAACTGATTACCGTTTTCGGCTGTGGTGGAGACCGCGACAAAACCAAGCGCCCAGTAATGGGAGACATCGCCACCCGACTGTCTGACCTAGTGATTTTAACGAATGACAATCCACGTAGCGAAAATCCAAATGAAATTTTAAAAGAGATTGAAGGCGGCATTCAAACCAAGAACTACCAGGTCATTCCCGATCGAGGGCTCGCTATTGAAACCGCTATCCGACTTGCAAATCGAGGAGATATTGTGATGATTGCGGGAAAAGGCCATGAAACCTATCAGATAGTAGCGACTCCTCATGGCCTAGAAAAGGTACACTTCGATGATCGGGAAGAAGTACAAAAGGCACTCCTCAAGAAATAAAGGGCGATTCTATTTCATTAATTGCACGCGAATACAGTGTTTTTCGAGTGCAGTAATCACCTCTGTGGAATGCTCTGGTCCACGTGTCTCTAGCATCAATTCAACCTCAGTTTCATCAAATTTAATACTCATCTCGGAACGATCATGAGTGGCTTGCAAAATATTGGCCTTAAGAGACCCTATCAGCGCAGTAAGTTTTGAGAGTGAACCAGGCCGATCTGAAATTTGAACTTTCAAATGAATTTTTCGCCCCGACTTCATCAGTCCACGATCAATGATTCTAGACAGTAAATTCATATCAATATTTCCGCCGCTCACCATCAACACCACTTTTTTACCTTGGAATTCCTTTTGATAGCGATCCAGTGCACCCAAAACAATGGCACCACTTCCCTCTACTACAATTTTTGCTTGTTCCATCAAACGAAGAACACTCATTGCGATTTCATCTTCATCTGCTTCAAAAACCTCATCTACGACTTCATTCAATAAATTGAGCATATCCGGATTGGCTTTTTGAACGGCGATTCCATCGGCGAAGGTACCTTTGTACTTAGCTTCCACAATCTGTTTTGATTGATAAGACTTTACCATCGAATCTGCATTTGATGCCTGACATCCAATTACTCTGACTGATGGTTTCAATTCGCGAAAGACTACGCCCGCCCCACCAATCCATCCTCCGCCACCAATCGAACACACCACGTAGTCGACATCAGGACATTGCTCTAACACTTCCAGAGCCGCAGTCCCTTGTCCCGAAATCACCAAAGGATCATGAAATGCGTGAACATAAATTCGCCCAGTTTCAGTCGCAATTCTCAAAGCCGCTTGATAACTCTGTTCATAATTCTCGCCTTCCAGATGCACGGTCGCACCTAAGACTTGAGTGTTATGAATTTTCATCAAAGGCGCCGTCTCCGGCATCACAATCAGGGCATTGGTTTTGTAGTACTGCGAACCCCATGCAACCCCCTGGGCATGATTTCCGGCGCTCGCTGCAATCACACCTTTCTTGCGCTCAGCCTCAGTCAATTGCGAAATTTTATAAGTCGCCCCTCTAATCTTAAACGACCCAATGGGCTGAGCGGTTTCCAATTTTAAAAACACATCGCAATGATAGGTTTTTGATAACCATTCATTTCTTACCAAGGGACTAAAAGGTAAAATGTGCTTTAAGACATCCTGTGCTCGCTTTACTGATGCCAAGGTTACTTTTTCCACGGGATCTCCTCTAGGCCTGGATCATTCCAAAGATACAATTTTGCTTCACGCTTCTTTTCTGGAATATCATCATATTTAATCCAAACCACGCATTTTTTTCCGAAACTTTCACGACACTCCGGATCTTTAAACGCCGGAGACCAGGTACCTGTGTTTAGAACTTCAGTTTGATCCACCATCGTGTGAATTTCTCGATGAGTGTGCCCAAACACCACTCTATTGGTGCCGGTAATTTGCGCAATTAAAGGCGCCTTGATGAGCGCTTCTTCCATCGATTTAATGATTTCACTCTTAATGTCACGTGAGTAAAAAATAAGAAATGGAATGAAAAGAAAAAAGAAAAGCACAAACCAAATCCAAGAAATAGGAATAATGACGTTAGTCACGACGAAAATCTCAAAACTCACAAACGCGATTAAAGACAACAAAAGGAAACGATCCAGCCAAAGCTCGCGGGCAATTTTAATGGGATTAAAGATAGCCGGATGCGAATGAAGCTCGCGAAGCGTTCTCACCATCATTGGCGACGCGTTCGCTTTTTTAGATATCTCCTCCACTCGCCGTTCAACATAAAGTGGATCCCTCATCGCAGGAAGGACTCCATCTGAAAGCGCAATCCAGAATGAAGTGGTCGCACTCCAAAGCCATGTGATCGGTAACCAAGGTTGCACTCTTAAGGCGTAGCGATAGAAAAATCTAAAATAGTCAGGAAGTGACATCAGAAAGGAGCTTTCCACATGCGGATTAAATAATCCCATGCCATTCACCATGTATCGACTGGTTATATTTCCGAACGGGAGTCGCACTTGAACTCTCCTCCCCTTCCTTATTAATGGATGTATGGGATTTGATGCTACACAATAATCGTCGTATTGATTGCCATGTTCAATGGTGGTGTCTTCGTTTGAGATATAAAACCATTCACAAAATTTCACCCGCAACTCTTCTTCTTCGTTCAAAGCTAAAAAATTTAAAACCTCTTTTTGTGCCAAAGGCCAATGAAGCTCAATATCGTGATTTCCGATCACAAAAATGACATCATTACCGGCTCTTACAAAATCACGAATTGCCCGAACCCAAATGGGATGATCGCTTAAAATAGTTTCCATTTTAAAACGCGACTTTTCCTCCTCAGGAAAGAGCCCCCGCTTCTTCTCCAACCACGAAATCTTGGAACGCGTATGAAGAGGAAGCTTCATCACCGAATCAAAATCAAAGATATCTCCATTTAAGACTAGCTCAATTTTTTGATCTTTCACATTTTCAACTGCAAACTCAAGTAGCCGTCTAAAACTTTGATCAATAAAATACTTGGGCCGCTTATATCGCTTCCACAGTGAGCGCCCTGGACGCCCTATTTCGGCATCGGTGAGATGAAGGTCACTTAATATGATGGTGTGTTTGGCATGGGAGCCCATCCAACTATTTTAAATTTAATTTGTGTAAATTGATACGAAGAAGGACAGCCCGTCAACAATCTCTGCGCTATGCTGGCCTGACATTTATTTGACTGATATTTTTTCAAAATTGAGGAAACGTGTCTTAAAATTACTTCACTTTTTTATAGCCATGCTAACATTAGCCATGAGCAAAACTGAAAAAAAAGCCCTTGAGTGTCTGAATGAAATTTTTCAAGCCGAAATGGCGGGTATCGTTCGTTATCTTCACTATTCTTTTATGATTATGGGTCATAACAGAATTCCCATTCAAAAATGGTTTCGCGACCAAGCGAGTGAGTCTACTGCACACACCATTATCATTGGGGAAAAAATCACTTCTCTCGGCGGCCACCCGCCTATGATTTCTTCTAAAATTGTAGAAAGTAATGTTCATAACGTTGATCAGATCCTTAAGGAAAGTCTTCAGTTTGAAGAAGCAACTCTCGCGCTTTATAAGAAATTGGTAAAACTAGCGGGCGATGATATCGCCCTTGAAGAGCTTGCTCGGAATTTTGTCCAGCAAGAGACTGATCATATTGACGAAGTAAAAAAAATGCTTCGCCGCGAATAACCTAGCTTGACCGTGTCAGACTTTTTGCAAGCTGCTCAGCGAGTTTCGTAATCGATCCCGCTCCGAGAGTAAGAACGATGTCGCCATCCTTAAGGTTCTTCACCACCCAGCTTTCGGCTTCAGATAGACTTTGCACATTCACGACCAACAGTGGCTTTGTTTTTTGCTGAGCTTTGGCGCTAATTTCACTACACAAGCGTGCACTCGTAATACCTTCTATAGGATCTTCATTAGCTGCGTAGATAGGCAACATCAGCAACACGTCGCTATCATCAAAACAACTTAAAAACTCTGTCCAGCAAAACTGAGTCCGAGTATAACGATGGGGTTGAAATATGGTCACCAAACGAGTGTTACCAGTCTGCTTAGCCGTGGCAAGCACTGCTTTGATCTCAGTGGGGTGGTGACCATAGTCATCAATGATGCGAATGTTTCTCTCAGCCGACCAATATCGCTCATCAAATCGACGCCTCACGTGCTTAAATTCGGAAAGGGCCTCTTTAATCGCATAAAATGAAATTCCCAGGCTGAGCGCAATGCCGAATGCTGCAAGCGAATTCAAAACATTGTGTTTTCCTAATACCGCTAATTGAATCTCCCCCAAAAGTTCGGGATGTCTGTTTTTCTGTGCTCGCTGCCACACTTCAAATACCTGGGAGCTGCTCGAAGTTACCCGCCAGTTCTTAGCAATCAAATCATTCTGTGATTCAAAACCGTAAGTAAAATGAGGTTTAGTGAGTTCCGAAAGGATCGCTTTAACGCCCTCGTCATCACCACAAAGCCATGTACACCCATAAAAAGGCATGTTCTTAACAAATTGAATGAAAGCATTATTTAGGTTGTCACGGGTTTTATAAAACTCCATGTGATCAAGATCGATATTCGTCACCACACCGTAAGTGGCCGGGAGTAAGTGAAAAGAACCATCACTTTCATCTGCTTCTACTACTACGGTACTACCCGCACCAATTTTTGCATTACTACCAATCGCTTCTACTTTTCCACCGACCACCACTGTTGGGTCGAGGCCCGCCTTTAATAAAATCTGTGCTGTCATGGAGGTCGTTGTCGTTTTTCCGTGAGTGCCAGCAATGGCAATACCCGTTTTACCCCGCATGATTTCAGCCAGCATTTCGGCCCTTGGGATAATGGGTATCCCCTGCTTTTTCGCCTCTAAAACCTCCGGATTATGGGGTTTTACTGCTGAACTAATGACCACCACATCCACATCATGAACATGTTCGCTAGCATGCCCACTGTAATACACAGCACCCATTCTCACTAAGCGCTCCGTAGTTTCATTGGACAATAAATCCGAACCACTGACCTGATGGCCTTGGGCCAGAAATACCTCGGCAATGCCACTCATTCCAATTCCACCGATGCCTACAAAATGAAGTTTGAATTTTCGGTGAGGAATCATTGCTGCAAATCCTTCACAATCATTTGGGCAGAATTGCTTTGATAGAAACTCTGAACCTTAGTTTCAATAGAGCGGATAACGCCATGATTATTCTTTAGATAAATAATTCTTTCAGCAAACTGAAGCCCTGTTAATGAACCTTGAGAGATGACCTGTGCCGCCTCAGCCATTTCAAAAATTTGTGCATTTTTTTCCTGATGATTGTCGGCAGCAGTCGGTAGCGGCACAAAGATCGCGGCTCTTCCCACTGATGCAAGTTCGGCCATGGTGGACGCACCAGCTCTGCACACCACCAAACTCGCTTGCTCGTAACAAGAGCCCATATCATCGATAAACTTTTCTATGCGTGCCGCCATCCCCTCACGAGCGTAACCTACACTTACGCGCTCATGGTCCTTCACACCAGTTTGGTGAATAAACTGAATACCCTGGTTTTTTAAAAAAGGAAGCGCCTCAATGATCATTGAATTGATTGCGTAAGAACCTTGGCTTCCGCCAAAAATAAATAAGGTGAAGGGTTCAACCGGAGAAGGCGGTAGTTTTTGAAGCGATGAGCGAATGGGATTTCCTGTTACCATTACTTTAGCCGAATCAAAAGAACGAGTGCCGGCCTCGAAGGCGCAAAACACGCGTTGCACAAATTGACCAAGGAGCCGATTCGTGAATCCTGCCACTGAATTTTGCTCAATGATGGCAGTCCTCGTACCAGTAAAGATTGAAATGACTCTCGCTAGTAAAACGACAGGACCGGAAGCATATCCACCGACTCCGATTACCGCGTGCGGACGAAATCTCAGCAAAATAAAAAATGCTTTAAAAAAATTGAAGGGCAGTTTAATCAAGGTTGCGATTCTTGTTTTTTTACTCACCTGATTTAAGGCGCCAATTCTCAATAGCTCGAGAGGATACTTATATTTTGGAACTAATTTCGCTTCTAATCCTTGCTCTGCTCCCACAAACAATACAGACGACTTCTCTGCTTGGAGGGCCTTACACCATTCATCTGCGATTGCAATCCCGGCTAAGATATGTCCGCCAGTTCCTCCACCTGCAATCAACAACCGTCTATTGGTACCTTGAAACTCATTAGTCGCTTTCATAAAAAGATCCCTGATTGGCTTTTGAAATACTATAGAGAATTCCGATAGAAAATAAATTGAGCACGAGTGCAGAACCCCCATAGCTAATAAAAGGTAATGTTAACCCCTTTGTCGGAAGGAGTCCCATGACCACGGCCATATTAATAAAAGCTTGAAGTCCGAGAATCAGGGAAATCCCGCAACCAAAATAGAATCCAAAACGATCATTGCGTTGATGAAGGGAGAGCCACGATATTTTAAGACCGCGATAAATAAAAAGAATATACGCCAAAATCACCCCGGCTACCCCAATAAAGCCAAGCTCCTCGCCGATCACTGCAAAGATAAAATCATTATGCGCTTCAGGGAGGAAAAATAATTTTTCTTTCCCGTTCCCTAAGCCCTGACCAAACAAACTTCCGTTGTGAAGTCCGAGCATCGATTGAATGACTTGAAACCCTTTTCCCGATGGATCCCTCCAGGGATCGATAAAAGTCATGACTCGAGCAAGACGGTAGGGGGAAGTCATAATAAGTGCCGTCGCCGCTGAAATTGCAGCAAAAAGGCCCCCAAATAAGAATAGGGGCCTTACACCCGCAATAAACATAAGGATAAATGTGGTGCCGGCCAAAAGTGCAGTCGAGCCAAAGTCGGGCTGAAGCAACAGCAGTCCCATCATGGGTAATAAAAGCGCAACAGGTCCAATCACGCCTTTTCTAAAGTCATGAAGCTCCCGCTGATGACGAACCAACTGCCTTGCGACAAACATCACACCAACTAGCTTGGCTAGCTCTGCAGGCTGGAATCGAACAAAGCCAAGATTCATCCAACGCTGAGCTCCACCCACGCGGACCCCTACTCCGGGAATCATTACAAAAATAAGCATTCCGATAATGGTAAAAAGTGCGACCGGAGCCCATTCGTACCATTTTTGATGAGGAACACGTGATGAAATGAAAAAAGCACCAAAGCCAAGAAGGGCATAGACGAATTGCTTTCTAATAAAAGCAAAACCATCACCAGTGCGTTCTTCAGCAAAAATAAAAGAAGCACTGTACACCATGAGGAGGCCGAACAGCACCATGGTCAAAACCAATACGATTAAAAACACATCGCCTCGGCTTTGCTTAGCGCTAAACGGTCGGGAAATTTCCTTTATGAAATGGGACCAAAAATTCTTAGAGTTGGTTAACCAGTTTTTTGAAATAATCGCCTCGCTCTTCAAAGTCTCGGAACATATCTTGGCTTGAACAGCCGGGTGATAAAAGTACAATGTCGCCATTCCTGGATTTTTGGAAAGACATGAGAACAGCCTCTTCAAAGGTACCCACGAGGTAGGTCTCAGCGAAATCACCCAGTGCGCGGTTGATTTTCTCTTTTGCTTCCCCAACTAAAATCATGAGTTTTACTTTTTTCTGAACCAATGGCACCAGAGGAGTGAACTCCATGTTCTTATCTTTTCCACCCGCAATTAGAATTACTGGTGAACGCTTGAATGCAGTCAATGCGGCTTGAACGCTTTGAATATTAGTGGCTTTGGAATCATTGAAAAAATAAACACCGTCCTTTTTCCGAACGAACTCAAGTCGATGGGCCAGACCCTTAAAGGAATTAATACAAGCTTGAATTCCTTGTTGACTCACGCCCATTACGCGAGCGGCACAAATTGCAGCCATCAAGTTTTGTTTATTGTGATCACCGAAAAGCTTAAAGAGCTCTAAAGTATAAATTTCTTCTTTTCCGGTTACCTTAGTCACAATGACATTTTTCGTTGCATCATAGTAGGCTCCGAAAAACTTTTCAGCAAAATCTCCGCCCACTTCGAGTGGATTTTTCATGGTGAACCAAATCAGTTTTCCTACGTTCTCTTGGGCAAAGCCCTGAACCACTGAGTCGTCGTAATTCAGCACTACCCACGAGTTACGATCACAAACTTTCAGCAAACGTTTTTTCGCTGCAGTATAGTTTTCCATGCTTCCATAACGATCGAGATGGTCTTGATCAATGTTCGTGAAGATCGCGACAGCCGGAACCATCTTTTCGGTGAGTTCAAGCTGATAACTAGAAAGCTCACAAACTGCTACTTGACCAGGTTGCCCCTGGGTCACGTAGTCGATGAGAGGTGTTCCTAGATTTCCACCGATAAAGGCTCCCTTTTGGTCTGATTTAAACATCTCGCCAACCAATGTGGTGACAGTAGATTTACCATTGGTGCCCGTGATCGCAATCAGGGGTTGCTCGAGCTCGCCGACTGCAAGTTCAATCTCACTGGTAACGGGCGTTCCCTTTGCTTTCGCTGCTTGAAGCAACTGAAGATTATTAATGTTGATACCAGGGCTCACAATAATGAGCTCTGCACCCATAAAGGAACGCTCAGTGTGACCACCAAATTCCAATTCAACTTTCAGATCACCCAGTTCTTTGAGGGGCTCAGGAAGTTCAGTACGTTGCTTTGTATCTGAAATCATGACTCGAGCACCTTGTTTTACCAAAAACTTTGCGGCCGCCACTCCTGAAGTTCCACATCCAACGATCAGAACTTTCTTACCTTTAAACTTACTCATTGCTTTACTACTCCTCTATTCAATTTGTTTAACAAAAATAAAATCAACGTAACTTTAATGTCGACAGCGACGCCAAGGCTAAAAGGATTGAAATAATCCAAAAACGGACGATCACTTTCGGCTCAGGCCAACCCTTCAATTCAAAATGATGATGAATGGGCGCCATTTTAAAAATTCTTTTTCCGGTAAGTTTGAAGGATGCCACTTGCATCATCACACTCACTGCCTCCACTACAAAAATTCCACCGCAAATAACGAGTAACAATTCGTTTTTGGTAATCACAGCGGAAACACCAAGCGCTCCACCGAGCGCAAGCGCTCCGACGTCCCCCATGAAAACTTCTGCAGGATAAGAATTGTACCAAAGAAACCCCAAACAAGCGGCTGCAGTGCTGGCTAAGAAAATAGACAACTCACCCGCACCTGAGATAAATGGAATTTGAAGATATTCTGCAATGATGAAGTGACCTGCGCAATAGGCGAGCATCGCAAAGGTGAGTGAAGTGGTAATAGTAGGCCCCACGGCGAGACCATCTAAGCCATCCGTAAGATTCACTGCATTTGAAGTCCCTACAATCACGAGTGTTGCAAACGGAATAAAGAAGACACCAAGATCAATAGACCAATCTTTAAAAAATGGAAACTTAAGTACGGGCGGAGTATCGCGCATGATGTACAAGAATGTCGCCGCAATTACTGCAACCAAAGTCTGCGCAATCAGTTTTTGCTTAGCACTCAAACCCTTTGAGTTTTTCTGAACCACTTTTCGATAATCATCGACCCATCCTACCAGGCCCGTTCCAAGCATGACAAAGAGGGCAACCCATACATAATGATTGCGCAAATCTGCCCAAAGAAGTGTTGATATTGAAATACACCCCAAGATCAGGCCCCCACCCATGGTCGGTGTTCCTTTTTTAGAAAGATGAGATTGGGGACCAAGCTCACGTATGCTTTGGCCGATTTGTTTTTCTTTTAGCCAACGAATGTAACGGCCACCGAGCAATAAACACATCATAATTGCAGTGATGGTTGCCCCAAATGTCCTGAAGGTAATGTATTTAAAAACGTTAAAAACACCGATCGATTCGTGGAGCGGATAGAGCAAGTAATAGAGCATTTAAGTAATCTAGCGATTTTGTGGGTACAAAGTCAAGGGTTTGCAGTTAAGTATTTGCTTTTATTGTACTTTGTTGCGGCCGTATTCTTCAAGTTTGGGGCTATATAATAGAGAGGCATTGCTCCTGGGGACTCTTAAAGTCGCAATGCCTCTCTATTATATAGCCCGATACTTAAAAAACATCTGTGCCCAATGAGCAATAAAGGAAAAGACGTTTACTGCGTCCATCTGAGGGACCGGAGGGGGAAGATCATCACTCCTTGGACCTAAACTTTTTATGAGTTACGCGCAGTTTTTTGTACGATGAACGGACTTTAAAATAAAATGGTTTTGCGACTTAAAGAGTCCCCAGGAGCAAAAGCATTTTATTTTAAAGCCCGTTCATCATGCGAAGCACCTGTGCGTAACTGACAAAAAAAAGGCCCCCATGGATGTCCATGGAGGCCTTAATTTTTATTTGCTTACGATTTGATTAGAAATTGTAAGTCATCGCTACACGGCTAAGCATGTTGTCGCCGAAGCCGAAAGTTCCACCAGTAGTTTGGCCAGTTCCGAAGCCTGGAATACCGTTTGCAGAATTAGTAGCACCGTTAGATGATACTAAACCGTCGATGACTACGTCACCGAAAGTCATGCCAACGCCTGCAGCTACTGTAGTTAAGCCTGAAAGGCTGGTACGGTAAGCTGATCCGCTTGCGATTGAACCATTAGTTTGTCCAAGGATGCTTTCTGCAATTGAACCACGGATGGTCAACCAGCTAAGAGCAACGGCTTCAGCACCTACTACGATTGGAACGTTCCAAGTAGTGATGTCTGAGAAACTTGTAGTTGTTGTTTTCAAGTAGTCACCGCTTACACGGCAAAACATAGTAGTTGATTTGCTCATGTCATGTTTCCAACCAGCACCGAGGCCGAAAGCAGTGTTTCTGTTTTGAACTACATTACCACTGTTTAAAGTGCTTAATGTGACATCTGTTCCATAAGAAGAGAAGTGAGCGTAATCAGTCATTTCGTCCATTTTGTAAGTAACTGCTACATCTACTGATACTTTCCCTTTGACTTCGTCAGTGCTTGCATTTTTCACTTTTGAATCACTCGCAATACCGATTGAAGAAAATGCTTGAAGGTTACCAGACTCTACTCCGAGGCGAACGCCGAAGAGAGATGCTGTTTTTTCAGCTGCTCCCGCAACACCTTTGGTATTATTACCAGCATAAAGAAGACTAAAACCCCAGTTCATCGCGCCTTCGCCAGCGAAAGTGAACTCAAGTTGGCTCTCAGGAGCGATAAAAGCACCACCCAAAGCATTAGCACTTGAAATTGCATATAATTCGCGCTCTGAAGTTTGATTCATGTAAACACCATAAGTGAAATCACCGAAAGTGTTAGTGAAGCCGCCTTGGCCACGTGGAGCTAATGAAGTGTCTTGTGTTGCGCCTGGCTCGTTACCGAACTCAAGGCTTAATTTTTTCTTATAATGTACGATTTGAGCTGGATTTAAGAAAATGTTTCTTGAATCTTGAATGTAATAGGATCCGTTTTTGCCTTCGCCCAGTGACTCAAGACGTGCACGTGATGCGTTTGCTGTGGTTGATACCATCAATACTGCTAATACTAGTGTTAGGTAATTTTTCATTTCCAGACACTCCTTTTCCTAGTTGTGGTTGGAGAAGTTCATTATTGAACTTTTCCTCGGTTGTTTCTTTGACCACTCGGTCAAATTTTTTTCTATATGACTTAATGATTAGGGCACTCTTTTGCTTTGTCAATTTTCGTAGCATTCCAAACCCACGCAGCATTTGGTGCATGCACTTCAGCAATACCTTAAGCACCAGATATTACAGTGAAGCGAAAATATATTTTATATATTTTCGTCGACAAAATGGGCATTTTTTTCCCATCACGTTAAAATTGCATGGGGGCTTTTACTTTGGCTTTTTGGGGAACCGTCAACTTACACGACGCATTTGCGGCTCGCATCAATATGACGCCAAATCCATTATTTTCATGGATCAAAATGAACTAGTCGGGTGGAAGTTTAGAATAACGCTGATCGCGGTGTCTGACTCACTCACACAAAACTACACTACATGGCGGTCCAAGCCTTTTGCAATTGCCTCAAGAATTTCACGATGAAACCGCGCCTCTGTGAAAAATTGAGCGCGCGCTCTGCAGTCTTCCGGAGTTATTTTTTTCCGACCGCTCTCAATATCCATGATCGCTTCACAGAGTGCATCGACGGTTTGAGGCTTAAAGAGAATTCCCGTCTTGCCAGTCACCGTTTCGCAAGCTCCACCTTCGTCGAATGCGATCACGGGCGCACCAGAAGCCATTGCTTCCAATGGAGTAATTCCAAAGTCCTCTTTTCCGGGGAAAACAAAGGCTTTGCATTCAGAATAAAGAGACTCAATCATTTCATTCGATGGATTTTTTAGAAACTCAATCATGTGGGCACCGAGCTTCTCCTTCAGGCCCATCAAGTAGTCTCGATCCTGCCCATGCCCCACAATCTTGAGTGGCAACCCTAAGCGCGCAAATGCTTCAATGGCGAGATCGGTTCGTTTATAGGGAGCGAATGCTCCGACCATCAAATAAAAACCACCTGGTTTTCGTTCATGCGAAAATCGCTCTAGTCTGGCAAAGGGATAAATTACCTTTGCATCACGCCCGTAACATTTCTTAATTTCCCTTGCGATGAACTCACTATTCGCAACCAAAACATCTATTCTGTCATTTTGAGCAGTACCATAATCCCATCTTTGCAATAGCGGCCTCAGGATGGTTGCGGCCCATCTCACGAAAAAGTTAATCCGGCCCTTACCGAAATAATCATCAAACCGGTCCCACATATAGCGCATGGGCGCATGAATATAACTCAAATGAAAGGAGCTTGGATGTTTCTTTACCCCTTTCGCCACACAATGTGAGGAAGATAGAATCAAATCATAAGAAAAGACATCGAAACGTCGAATGGCAAACGGAAGCAGAGGTAACAGTTGTCGATATTTTTTTCGCGTAAACGAGAATGAATTGAGCCACGAAACATGGACCTGAGTTTTAGAAAGTTTTTGTTGAAGTCTAGGAGAAAGCTTTTCAGGTTCATAAATGAGCGTGAAAACCTCTGCCTGAGGATAAAGATCGAGGAGCGCTTCAAAGACAATTTCCCCGCCACGCATTCCATTCAACCAATCATGAACAATGGCGACTTTTTGAAAAGGCTTTTGGCTCAAGCCACTTTCTTGCGGGTGTAGATCTGGTCGGCGGTTTCCGTCAGCTGCTGATAACGCTTGCGCGCCTTCTTTTTCTGAAGCGGTTGTATTTTGGCGGTGTATTCGTTGATCGTCAGGCATCCGTATATCTTTTTAACCAGCATTGTGTTCACTTGAAAGCTTAATTCTTCAAAAATATGCTCTTCAAGCTCAGCTGGGACGGATAGGGCCATTTTTCGCATCTGAGTGATGTAATCTTTGACGATCTCGTCAGTAAAAGTCTTCCGATCCGCATTGGAATCCTCAAAGTTAAAGAGGTGTTGTTCGAAGATGGTATACAAAGGATCTATTTTTTTTAATGTGCTCATAAGTTGCTACTTAGACTTTCGGCAGGTTTTGTAGGAAACTGTAGAGAAATGACTCAGAAAAAAACTAAAAGCATTTCGCTCTCCCAAAGCAAAGAATTCATTCAATTCAAGACCCTCATCGGTGATGCAAAACGAATTCTCATCTCTACACATATGCTCCCAGACGGAGATGGCCTTGGCGCTGAAATTGCGCTTTACCATTATCTAAAACGGGCGAGAAAATCAGTCCGGATTTATAATCCTGACCATCTCCCTCGTCGATATAAATTTTTAGACCCAAAAGGTGAAATCCTTCTCGGGCCTGGAGAAGTGGAATTATGGGATCATTGCGACTTATGGATTATTGTCGACACGAACGACCCAAGACGCCTCGGAAAACTTTGGAATGAGCTCCCACTTCGGGCGAAGAAAATTGTTTTTCTCGATCATCATCCCGACATTATGCCGCAAGAGCAACTGCACTACCCACTCAATGCAATGGTGGTTTCAGATATGCATTCGAGCTCGATAGGGGAACTCCTCTATGAACTATTCACGGAATTGAATCTTACAAAAATCAATGAAGACATGGCGCTCGGTCTCTATGTATCCGTCATGACCGACACCAATAGTTTTCGCTACTCCCGTACTACTCCGCAGTCGCACGAAATTGCTTCTGAAATGATTGCACTCGGGGTGAACCCAGAAGAGGTGTATCAGGCTATTTATTCGACTAAAGATCTCTCGCACATTCAACTTCTCGGACTTCTGCTTCAAAACACCAAGCTATCGAAGAGCGGAAAACTTGCGTGGATGGAATTACGCTTAGATCTCAGGAAAAAATTCAAAGCCACTGCTGACGATACGATGTCATTTCTCAATATTTTGCTGGTGTTAAAGGATGCAGAAGTCGTGTGCATTTTCCGTGAGGAAGATGACGGCGAGATGACACGTGTATCCATTAAGTCAAAGGGCGCGGTAATTATCAACAAAGTCGCTATGGATTTAGGCGGCGGTGGCCATGAATACGCTGCTGGACTTGCCCTCAGTACACCATTTCAGCATGTAGTGGACACTGTTACCTCACGGCTTGAAATTATTATCACCACTCCGCCACCCAAGCCGCTCATGTCTAAGAAACCGTAAGAGCAATAATTTCCATAGAGCGTTCAAAAGCGTAAAGATGCGAAGTTTGAGGTGCGAGTGCGTACTGTTTACTTATCGTCAGTACACTTGCTGAGAATCGTCCGCTCAATCAAGAAAGTCCACTCAGCATCTTTTGCCTCGAACGGCATTGGATATTGCTGTTGAGCAAGCGCCGGAAATAAATACTTCACAAACCAATTAGTGGTCTCTGGATTTTCCTTCACGATAAAGGCAACTTTCTTCGTTTTTGAATTATAAGTTTGAATATAAGTTTGGCCAGACCAATCCTGCTTCACAAAATATGGGACATGGTTTGCAGTGATTTTTCCAGTGGCGCGAAGATTTCTGCCGGCTGTAAATGCGCGAGATTTCGTAAATGCAGCACTGAGTCCCAACCCTTCAAGACTGATACTCGCAGTGACCGCCGAAGTGAAGGTATAATTGTAACTATAGCTAGCAAACAATTCAGAAAGGTCATGACATTCTTCATGTTGAATCGGAAGCGCATAGATGCGTTCTTTTCTAGACTCAATATCGAAAAAAGTAACGTAGCGATAATAATCAAAATTGGCACGGCCATTGGTTGATTTGTAAGCCGGACCTACCAACACTTGATCCATCTTTTTCTTGGTAATAGGGTCAATCGCTGCAACATCGTTGCTGGGGAAGGGATTAAAGCTACTGAGGTCAAGGAGTTCATCTAATCCCTCATTTGACTTCGCAAGCGTGCCTTCTGCAAATGAAGATGGCGCGGCTGCCATCACTGAAGAAGTAGTTAAGCTCAATACCACTAATGCGCGGATAAATTTTTGATTCATTGAATATTTCCCTCTCGCGCACACTTCTATTTAATCATGGGCACCGTGTCAATAACTTAATATAATGCAAAACATTTATTTTTAACCTGAGGCAACTATTGAATTAAATGGGTAAATTTTACCCATTTAATGATAGCGCCTGCCGTCCGATAGGAGGGGCAGGAGGCACGGATGCCAAATGAAACACTGAACCACGCGTTTGAATTTTTTCTGATGATCTTTTCAGTCGCGATTCCCTTTTATTTTCAATACCGGCTAAAAAAGGATACTGCGATCGGACCTGAGTGGGTGGAGAAATTTGTTTCTAAAGCCACATTCGCTCTTTCGGTCATCCTCTATGTATCTTTCTCTCTCCATCCTGCCAGCAAAACGAATTCATCATTTCCTCCCAGCATTGCTGTATTTATCTTCTCCATTGGTTTTCTTTACCGATTCAAGGCTACTTACCAAGGTACTGCAGAGACTCATTCACAACAGCTTTCGCAATCCTTCAGGCGATACCTGGTCGTCATCGCTTTGGCTGTTTTTGCCTACGGGTCCATGCAGTTATTTTCAACACAATTAGGTATTCTGCCTGTTGCACTATTTGTCTTCGTTGCTCTCATTTATGGTGCGCCTTTTTTTAGTCGATTCATCCTTCGTGCGCTTCCCATGAATGAATCACACCTCAAATTTAGAATGATGAAAACGTTTTCCCATTCGGGCGAAACTGTTGACTCAATTTATTTAACCGAAAATGCCCCACATTCGCCAGTAAATGCATTTTTATCTGGCACTCGCTTTGGCAGAGGGCCATTCAAAAGATCCCTATTTTTAAGTGAAAACATCTTCACACTTCTTACTGAGAATGAACTAAATGCTGTGATTGCACACGAAGCGGCTCATATTAAACAGAAACACTTATCTAAAAACATGATTTTCGCCATCGTTACGGGCTCCTTGGGCATACTGGCAGCAGCAATACTGTTATCGCTCCTCTCGATTTCTTTTCACGAATATTCGCAATTCCCCAAGCTGGCCCCCCTCATTGCAGTGGTGTGTATGTGTTTCAATTTTAGCCTACTCTTTCGATTGAAGCGTAAACACGAGCATGAAGCTGACCTTTGGGCTGTCACCTATTTTGGATGCGCGAAAGAAGACGTGATTTCAGCAATTAAAAAACTCACCATCCACAATGGACAAGCACTCTACCGCTCAGAAGGCGGTTCTTGGTTCGGCAATACCCACCCCACTTTTCATGAGCGGGAACAAGCGATTCTTCATACGGAAATGCCTAAATCAACGAATGGATTTATCCCTAAAAAGCTCATTTACGGCTATTTTTCGGTTCTCGCTGCAATTTCTGCCTATACAGGGTTTTATGTCAGTGCCCATAACCAGACCTTTTTAGGGACCCGAGAAGTGGCGAGCGAAAAACAATCAAAGTAGGCAATCATTTCCCGTTTAGAAAAACGGGCCGGCGCCGAAAAGTATTCAGGAGAAGGAGTTTCTTATGAAGATCAAAGGATGGATCATTTACAGTTTCCTCGTTTTATTGGCAGTTTCTTCACGCGCTTTGTGTGCAGAGCAAACTCCAGTAATCGACAACGTTGACCAGCTTGAACAATCGGTAAAACTTTTGAAAGCATCTTCATCTGATTCCCATGGAAATACACCCTGGGAAGAATTAAAAAACTTTCAGGAGGCCTTGTGGCGCGCGATGGCTCTCGATCCTACTCCGTATAACATTGTACCAGTGAGCGAAGTGCCAAAAGAATTATTTGCGGCTGAAATCACACAGGCACTTGATCAACAGTTTGCAGCTTTAAAAACAAGTAACCACTTAAAAGATGACCGAGTCCAATTCGAATTCGATCAATATGCGAAAGTGGTGGAAGGTATCCTTAACTTTCGTCACGCCAGACAATTTCCACAATCACGAGGTATTGCGAAACGCGGAACTTTAGATGAAAAATACGATTCCCTTCTGAAGAAACTCTCTACTCACTCCGTGAGTACAACCACTCAAACGAATGGAACCGATATCGCTCAAATTGGAACCCTCTTTCAAACATTAAAAGAACAAGTACGTGTTCAATCCAAAGACATACAAAAGAAAGATGTTTTTGCCAATGGCAACCAATTCATCTGGTACGCGATCGTCGCCATTTTCGGATTCTTCATGGGGATTGCTGGATACCGTTTCAATCCCGATTTTTTTCAAAAAATTCTTGAACAAGTTGATTCAACAGCCGCTCCAACTGCGACCACACATCCTGCAGGGGCATCTACACTCGACTACGCTCGTTGGTTAAAGGAGTTTGAGGAGATTTTAAGCAGATTAAAATCATCTCAACTCACCCACGAGCGTAGAATCGAGGACATTTCAATCAATTCCGGAAAAATCACTCAACATGCACTTTCTCTCTATTCTGATCCAAGAATAAAAAACGAAGCCAATCTCGAGTACCGTATGTCTACTTTACTCAGAGAAATTCAGCACCAATATGAACAGAGTCAAAAGCTAAAAGCAGGCGATCGCGTTCAAATGAACATGATGCTCGAACACTGTTTGATGCTTTGTGATGGCATTGAAAACAGCGCCATTGTGCTCGATAAGAGTAAGGTCGCCTCGTAAATTCTCCCAAATAGACTATTTGCCCATTTTCTGCTAAAATCGGGGCCCATGTCTCAAAATAAAGGAAAACGTGTTGTCTTAGGAATGTCAGGAGGAGTCGATTCTTCTGTGGCTGCCTACATCCTTAAAGAGCAAGGCTATGATGTTCTTGGCCTTTTCATGAAGAATTGGGATGAAACAGACGAGAATGGCGATTGCCCTGCTTCAAAAGACTTCGAAGATGTCCAGAGGGTTTGCGCCCAGCTCGATATTCCCTACTACTCAATTGAGTTTATTGAAGAATACCGCGACCATGTTTTCAACGAATTTTTGAAACAATACGAAGCCGGCCATACCCCAAACCCAGATGTGCTCTGTAATCGAGAAATTAAATTCGATTTATTTTTAAAAAAGGCGATCGAGTTCGGTTGTGACTACCTCGCTACCGGTCACTATGCCCAAGTTCGCGCACGAACCTCCGTCGCGCCCAATGGTGCCACCCACGACCTCGTTCGAGCCATTGACCATAACAAGGATCAAACTTACTTTCTGACTGCAGTGAAAGGCGAAGTTTTTAACCGAGTCTTATTTCCGATTGGGCACCTTCCGAAACCCGAAGTAAGAGAAATTGCAAAAAGGCTCAACCTTGCAACCCATGCAAAAAAGGACAGCACCGGAATTTGTTTTATAGGCGAGCGAAAATTCAAAGCATTTTTAAATCAATACGTGCACACCAAACCGGGAAACATTATTGATATAGACGGCAACAAAGAAGGCACTCACGATGGAATTGCCTTCTTTACCTTAGGTCAAAGAAAAGGGCTGGGTTTGGGTGGCGAAGGTGAACCTTGGTTTGTAGTTGCAAAGAATATCGAAAAAAATGAAGTCGTAGTCGCACGTGGAGTGGAACATCCCGCCCTTTATTCACCTTACTTAGATGCAGTAGATCTAAATTGGTTTGCAGGAGTTCCACCCGTATTAAACGGAAGTTTTGAATGCACAGCAAAGTCGAGATACCGCCAGGAAGATCAAGCATGTACTGTAACGCTTACTCATTTAGCTGATGAAACACCGGGAACAAAAATCAGAGTAGATTTTAAAGAACCGCAGCGCGCTCTCACTCCTGGGCAATATGTGGTGATGTATCAAGGTGAAGTTTGTTTGGGTGGCGGAGTGATCAATCATGTGGGGCCGTCGCTGTGGGCGCAAGGCCGCTAAGCTCTCCTGCTTTGGGCGCTATTGGTAATCAAGCATAATAGGAGAGCAGTCCTCACACATTAAAATCACTATGATCTACGAAGCCATTTTAATTCTTCGTGCAAGACCAATTATAAGTTCCGTTGAGACAAACACTACCGGTCATATCTCTGCTGCAGGTCGCAGTAATTGGACCATGTTGAACACTTGGCAGATCGGACGGATCAGCAATACTGACTTTGACATTATAACAACCGGCGGCTGGGCTTACTGTGCCAAGGCTGTCTTGACAGATGCAAGTATAGGTAGGCGGAACGGTGCCACAATTACTGTTGCTAGCATTCCACACTCCGCTAATACATTGGCATTTTCCGGTAGCCGAATCCAACTGCAAGGTGCCCGATGGTGCAATCACTGCACAGTTTGGAACACAACTGGTATGATTGGTAGCTCCGGCAGCGCTACCAACACCGGCACCAGGAAGCGAGCAAGCAGCGCTTCCAATATTTCCATTAGGGCAAATGCAAAGAACGCCATTCCACGTTGCGCCGTTATAGCACATACCTGCACCTGTACAAACGCCACCCCCCGCACAACAGTTTAGAGATGGGCTCCAGGTAAATCCACTAGCACAAGGAACACTCTGTGCATTTACCGAGTGAGATCCCAATAAAATAAAAGCTAACATCAAACCTTTCATGGCGGCTCCACGAGGTTACCCGGAGAAATACCGGTGGGCATGGTTGTCACATTCATAGGGGTAAAGTTCGCGTTGCAGCTACAGGTAGAAGAATTGTAGTTACTATCGGGAGTATTAATGAGCCCGCATTGACCCAAGGGTGGGCCTTGCTGAATATGAATGGGCTGCCCTGCTGGAAAGTCTTTTGTACACCGGCCCTGAGCATTACTACCTTCAAAACATGCGGTTGCAAAACTACAGAGCGCACCCTGTGCTGGGTCTTGATAGCAGGCCACCAGTTGCGCCTCAATAACATCATTGGGCCCCGGTGAACACGATACCGTTCCGGAAGCATCCACCATGACCGGAGAACTGTAGGTTCTAATATTATTTTTAACAAGGATGCAATTATTAACCCAATCAAAGGTATTATTTGCGGTTGAATTAATGGTGAATTGATAAAAATGCGGAACGACATCTGTGTTGCAATCCAAGGCCTGATTACCTGAATTGATGCAATAGTTTAAAAGCTGATAATAGGTTGAATTGGAAATGGGATAGGGACCTACACTGGAAACATCAATCGTAGTTGCGCCATTTTTGACTAGTAAGGGAAATAAACTCGCTAAACTTTTTGGACTCGCGAAAGCGGGCGATTGAATCGTTGAAAAAATCATTAATGAAGCATGAAGAATGAAGTTTTTTATACTCATATTGTGATTGGTCTTACTTAAATTCTACATACCTCATCCGACTAAAGTAAAGCATTTAACCTTACATTAAAGGATGCGCTGGGTGCGCTCATCTAATACATGATGTGGAAGTTCCCACTCTTTGCACCAAAGATGCAAGGTCTTCAAAAAATAGAGTTCACT
The DNA here is from genome assembly GCA_903845155.1 of Oligoflexia bacterium. Taxonomy (GTDB): domain Bacteria; phylum Bdellovibrionota; class UBA1018; order UBA1018; family CAIMNF01; genus CAIMNF01. The sequence goes on along the minus strand of CAIMWN010000250.1, from coordinate 1,758 downwards.
CTCGCGATGGCCAAGCTCGATAATATTCAATCCCTTGCGTGCAGCATCTACCGAAGCGTGATAACCCACTTCACCGGTAATATAGACATCTGCTTTATGAGCGCGCACTGAATTTACGAATGAAGTACCTTTACCCGGTGTAAACGCAATTCGCTTCACTTGTTTTGGTTGAACTTGATTGGTGAGAAAATTTTTCACTTTAAAAACTGATTTTACCTTTTTAGCAAATGTAGCGTAAGAAACCGGAGTTTTGAGCTCGGCGACAAAACCGTAACCCAAGCCCCACACTAAGCCCTTCATCGACGGTTCTTGCTCTACCGCGTAAATATCGTAAGCCACTTCTTCGTAAGGGTGAGCGCTTTTCAAGGTCGCAATCACTTGCTCCTGCATACCATCGACAAAAATAGTTTCGAGACGGATCTCTTCGGCTTCTTCAAGTGTTCCCACTTTTCCAAAGAAAGGTGAAGCGCCTTGCAAGGGGCGATAATTCCCCATTCCGGCAATTCCAAAGCCACAACAGTCATAGTTACCAATGTGCCCAACACCAGTCATATAGAGGGCATCGCGAACGGACTCAAAATATTCGATCGGTATATAGGTAACTAATTTTTTTAAAAGTGATTTGCCTTCTTCAGGAGTTTCCCAAACTCGCGCCACTGCTTCGCCGCCAAAAGCCTTAGCGAGTGCGACCATACCATCTAACCCGCAGCGGTCGAAATTGGTGTGAGCCACATAAACACAAATGTTTTTTTGAAAGCATTTTAGCAAAATAGTATTTAAATCGTTGCTCTTTCCTAAAACTAATTTTGCAATCCCCTTCCCGCGCGGGAAAAGTGGTGGATGGTGAATCACAATTAAATTTGCCTTTTCTTTTAACGCTAGCGCTAAAAGTGATTCGCTAAGATCAACACCAATGGCGATACCGGTGAGTAGCTGTGCAGCATCTCCTGCAATCAAGCCTACTTGGTCCCATGACTCCGAACAAGAAGGAGGGATTCGCATTTCGATCGTTTGGATCCATTGTGATATTTTTGGTTTTGCCATGCTTCCATGCTAAATACTCGGGAGGTGGAAGTCAAAGTTTTCGGGCCTTGCAGTTTACAAATGTGATATATTTAAATTCAAATCTTATGAAGATACATAACCATCTCCCCTTACTGATCGACTGCTTGAGTCGCTGGAAAAACATTCCTACTGAAAAGCAGTTCACGCATGAATATGCAGCGCCACTCGCTGAAACCACGAGTGATTTTTTTGAGGACTATCATGACGTTTTGACTCACCTCGATTGGGCGGAATATCGAAACCATGCACTCAAGATTGACCCCGCTGCAGAGGAAATTCGATTAAGGAAACACATTAAGGACGTTGAATCACTCTTTGGATTCAATCTCGAGGGCGAGACATTTCTCATTGGCTCATTTCATGGAATGGATGGGTATGCGCGTTTTGATCGCGGCACGCATAAAGTATATTTGGGTGTAGATGAAAATTTTCACCGACCTTACCTAGATATATTAATGGTACACGAGCTGACGCATGTTGCTCGCGAGTCGCGCCCTGAAGTTTGGGAAGGATTTGGCCTCAACCCTAAAATGACTCAAGCTGAATTCACCGAAAATCAACCCGTCATCGAACATCTCATGGGTGAGGGATTCAGCTGCGCGGTTTCAGAGATCTTGGTTCCAGGTGAACCTGCTTGGGAATATTGTTACCTCAGTGAATCTAGTCTTCAGTTAATACATCATCACCGAACTT